>NZ_JBEORJ010000002.1:540604-718662 GCF_040302185.1 Micromonospora sp. NPDC127501
GGCGTCGGGTGACGGGCGCGGCGGGCGGGGCACCGCGATGGGGGTGGTGACGGGCGCGGCGATGGACGACGAGCCCGGCGTCGCGAGCGGTTCACGGGGCGGAGCGGACGCGGCGACGGGCGACGGACGTGGTGGGGTGACTGGCGGCGGTCGCTGAGGTGAGTGCGGGCACCGGTTGATCCGCTACACGCGTCGCAGAAGGCTCCGGGATGGTCGACTCGACCACAACCACCCCCTGCGCCGATCACAGCGCCAGCGAGCCGCTGAGTGGCGCGAAACGACGCCTCCGTGGTCGTCCGAAATGCGGGTCGAGGCTCTCGAACGCGATCATCCTGGCGGAGCGGCAGACTCGCTGCGACCTTGCGGGAGTCCACCCAAGCCGCTGCCGGCCCACCAGGCCGCTGCGGAGCCGCCGCTGCCGGGCCGCCAGGCCGCTAACGAGCCGCCGGCCCGCGTGAACCGGGGTGTACGACGGCAGGCCAGCGCGAGTCCGGCCCCGGACCCCGCCGGGTCGCTTTCGCCGCCCGGCCCCCGGGCCCGCCGGATCGCCTTCGCCGCCCGGCGCGCGGTTTCACGTGAAACCGAGATAGCGGCTCGCTGGCACCGATCGGAACCCTTGGGTCGGGTGACGGTCAAGCGGAGTCGCCTCCCGATCTCAGACGCTCGACGTCGGTGCAGCGGTTCGATCTCCCCGTCCTTCGGCGTCCAGGGCATCCGGGCGTCCAGGGCATCCGGGCGTCCAGGGCATCCGGGCTTCCAGGGGCATCCGGGCATCGGGCCGTCCATGCCGCCGGGGTGTGTGCTGACACGGTCCGCGAACGAGCCAAGCCGTCACCGCCGAGGTGTGCCAAATGAGCCAGCGGGCGGTCGTCGGCGGCTGGGCACCGCGCGCCGGCGTCGGCATGCGGAGCCGATCCGAGCTCCCGTCCAATTCCGCCGCCAGTAGTCATCGAACCCGCCGATTTGGCCGGTCGCGGACAACGACCGACCGGTCGAAAAGTTATCCACACCGGTTGTCCACAGGCACCCCCCGTTTCACGTGAAACAGCGCGTGGGAGCGGGTGCGAGCCTGTGGATGACGGCCTGTGTTCAGGATCTCGGCAGCCTGTGGATATCGCCTCTCGACGCCCCGCGCGACCACGCGGACCCGGTCGGCGGTGGGTGGCGATCCCGTGGCCCGGGACCGCTCGAACAGGTAGGGACAGCGGTGCCAGACTCGGTTAGGGTCAGCGTCGTGCACGACAACCCTCCCTCAGTCCCGGACTTCACCCAGTGGCCGTCATTTCCCTTCGAGGGTGACCTCCACGTGAAGCAACTCGATGATCCGGTCCCGGTCGAACCGCCCCGGAAGGGCGAGGGTCTCCGGGAATGCACCGCCTGCAACGCACCCGACGACGCCTACATCTGGGTGGGTGAGCGGTGGCGGGTCCGCGCCATGGACCGGCCCACCGGCCTGCCCATGGTGCTCATCCTGGAATCGCGCACCCACCTCGACCTCGGCGACCTGCCGAACCTGCTGGCCGCCGAGCTGGGGGTGATGACCGTACGTCTGGAGCGGGCCATCCGGTCGCTCGACGGCGTGGCACGGGTGCACGTCAATCGCTGGGGCGACGGCTCTGCTCATCTGCACATGTGGTTCCTCGCCCGTCCGTACGGCCGCCTTCAGCTGCGGGGCACGTTCCTGTCCCTGTGGGACTCGATCCTGCCGCCGATCTCCGAGGCGCAGTGGCGGGAAAATCTGGCGCTCGTCGCGGCCTGGCTCGCCGAGTTCGGTGGCCGTCCGCTCGCCGAGCCACCCCGCATCCAGTGGCAGGCGCCGTCCAGTCTGCTGGCCCAGTCCGCTGCCGCCGATGCCGCTGCCGCAGCGGAGGCTGCCTCAGCGGCAGCAGCCGGGACGGAGGCGGTCTCGGTCATCGAGGCGGCAGAGGAGATCCCGGAACCAGCGCTCGACTCCACCCCCGATCCGACCGACGTCGACAGCGGGCCCCGGGCTGAGCCGGTCGTGGACCGGGACGCCGGTGCCGGCTCGACGACGACCACCGGCACCGACCGCGCGGCTGAACCCACTCGTCCGGTCACGATCAACGGTCCGGCGACTGAACCCGGTCGGACGGCATCCGCCACCAATCTGCCCGGCATCCCGACCTCCGGCACCCGGGACTCCACCGCCGCAGCACTCGGCAGCACAGCGTCCGGCAGCGCCACGACGACGGCCACAGACGGACTCCACGTCGCCCCGGTGGAGACGCCTACCGGCGGGTCCCACGACGGCCCGGCGAGCGAAAGCGCCGACGCGGCTGGTTCCGCCAACCCGGCCGCCTTCGACCTGGCCGACGGGGGCGCCTCCGCAGAGGCAGTCAGCAAGACCGCCCCCGAGAAGGACGCCGGCACGGCCGGGCGCACCAACGGCAGCGACACGCCCGACGTACGCGCGACCCACTGATCTGGAACCGACCATGAGGTTGACCCCGACAGGCCAACCTCATGGTCGTCCGGCGGGTGGCCCGCAGGGCCGAGCGGGTTGGCGGGTAGCTCAGTGCTTGGTGAGGCGGGCGGCTGCTCGGGCGACCAGCGTGCCGAGGAGTCGGCCGAAGTCCAGCCCGGCCGCCTGCACGGCGAGCGGAAGCAGTGACGTCTCCGTCATCCCCGGCGAGACGTTGACCTCCAGCACGTGCGGCTGCCCGGCCGCGTCCACGATCACGTCGACGCGGGAGAGATCCCGTAGACCGAGCGCGGTGTGCGCGGCGAGGGCCACGTCAGCGACCGTGGTGGCCACCTCCGGGTCCAGCCGGGCCGGGGCGTGCCAGGTGGTGCGCCCTGCGGTGTAGCGGGCGGCGTAGTCGTACACGCCGTTGCGCGGCACGATCTCCACCGGCGGCAAGGCCTGCGGGCCGTCGCCGAGGTCGACGACGGAGACTGCCACATCCATCCCCGGCACGTACCGCTCCACGAGCGCCGTGGAGTAGTACGCGAAGCAGCCGACCATCGCGGCGGGCAGCGCGGCGGCGTCCCGGACCACCGCCCCGCCGAGCCCGGACCCGCCCTGCGCCGGCTTCACCATCAGGGGTACGCCGAGACGGTCGACGATCCGGTCCAGCACGGCGACCGCGCCGAGCTCGGAGAAACGATCGTGCGGGAGCGCCACCCAGTCGGGAGTGGGAATGCCGGCCTCGCGGAGCACCGCTTTGGCCGAGGGCTTGTCCCAGGCGACCCGGGAGGCCCGAGCGTCGCAGCCGACGTACGGGACGTCGCACAGATCCAGCACCCCGCGCAGTGAGCCGTCCTCGCCGGTCGCGCCGTGCAGTGCGATCACCACCGCGTCCGGCGGGTCGGCCGCGAGCGACGGTAGCAGCGCCACGTCCGCGTCTCGCAGCTCGGCCTCCACCCCGACGGCGCGCAGCGCGTCGAGCACCCGACGACCGGAGCGCAGCGACACGTCCCGTTCGTAGGAGAGCCCACCGGCGAGCACCACCACGCGCAGGTCGGCCGAGATGGCGGAATCGGTCACGAGGAGGCGCTCGGCGGTCGTACCCATGCCGGCATCATGCCAAGTCGGGCCCGGGCACGTCGGAGCCGGCCCGGCCGCGTCGGCCGGCGGCACCACCCACGGCACCGAAGACCCGGCGCATCGCGATTTCCTGCTCCATCACACCGGCCAGTCGGCGGACGCCTTCGCGGATCCGCTCCGGCGGCGGGAAGCTGAAGTTGAGCCGCATGGCGTCGGTGCCGGTGCCGTCGGCGTAGAAGCCGGTGCCGGGAACGTAGGCGACCCGGGCGGCGACCGCTCGCGGCATCATGGCCTTCGAGTCGAGCCCGTCGGGCAGGCTGGCCCACACGAAGAGACCGCCGGCCGGGGTGGTCCAGCTGGTGCCCTCGGGCATCAGGTCGGCCATCGCGTCGAGCAGGGCGTCCCGGCGTTCCCGGTAGACCTCGCGATAGACCTTGAGCTGCTGCCGCCAGGGCATCGTGCTCAGATAGGTGGCCACCGCCGCTTGGGCGTAACCGCTGGGGCAGAGGATCTGCGCCTCACTGGCGATGACCAGCTTGTCGCGGACCGCGTGCGGCGCCAGGATCCAGCCGACCCGCAGCCCGGGGGCGAAGGTCTTGGAGAAGGTGCTGAGGTAGAAGACGCCGTCGCGGCGGCGGGCCCGCAGGGGAGCCGGGGCCTCACCCTCGAACCCCAGCTGGCCGTACGGGTCGTCCTCGACGACGAGCAGGCCGGCGCGCTCACAGATGTCGAGCACCCGTTCCCGGCGCTCCTCGCTGAGCGTCACGCCGGTCGGGTTCTGGTACGTGGGGATCGTGTAGAGGAACTTGACCCGCTGGCCCGCGCGGGCGAGGTCGGCGATGGCCGTCTCCAGCGCCTCCGGGATCAGCCCGTCCTCATCCATCGGTACGTGGACGACCTGCGCCTGGGCGGCCTGAAACACGCCGAGCGCACCGACGTACGTCGGCCCCTCGGCGAGCACCACGTCACCCGGGTCGAGGAAGAGCCGGGCCACCAGGTCCAGTGCCTGCTGCCCGCCCACGGTGACGACGACGTCCTCGGGGGAAGCACCGCACGCGGCGTCGATCCCGGAGAGTGACATCACCTCGCAGATCCGCTCGCGCAGCTCGAGGGTGCCCTGACCAATGCCGTACTGAAGGGTGGTCACGCCGTGTTCCGAGCCGAGCCGGCCGAGCATCTCGCCGACCGCGTCCAGCGGAAGGGCCGCGATGTACGGTGCGCCGCCGGCGAGCGAGACGACCTCCGGACGACTTGCCACCGCGAAAAGTGCTCGGATCTCGGAGGCGGTCATCCCGCGTACCCGCCGGGCGTACCGGTCGGTGTAGTCGTCGAGTGTCGTGCCGGTCATGACCTCACCTCGATCGCTGCTCGAGTGGCTCCCGCCCCGGGTACCCCGCACACCGCTGACCATGGCGGCGGACACACCGATTGTCGATCCTAGTCCGCCGGAGTCGTGCTGCTGCCGTGCCGAGGCAGATCGACCACATGGCGGACCGTCCTCGGCGTCCCCCGTTGCGGTGGGCATCTGCGCGTCCCCTCCCGTATCGCCGATCGGCGGCGTACGATCGCTCGTCGGGGGCAGGAAGGCGGCGCTGTCGTTCCATGCCGGTCTCACCACCGAGCCTATTGTGGGGATGCGCCATATGTCGCGACGTCTGGTCAGCCTGACCCTCGACACGTTGGAAGACCTCCCGCGCCCGTGCCGGCAGTGCGTCTACTGGGAGCTCGATCCGGTTTCCGCGGACCGGGCCTGCGCCGCTGGCGATCCGGGCCTGGAGAAGGAGGCGTGGGTCTCGCAGACGCTGCTGGAGTGGGGCTCCTGCGGCAAACTCGCGTACGTCGACGGCATGCCGGCCGGCTTCGTGATGTACGCCCCGCCCGCCTACGTGCCCCGTTCGATGGCGTTCCCGACCTCACCGGTCTCCGCGGACGCGGCACTGTTGATGACGGCCAACGTGGTCGCCGCGTTCTCCGGCGGTGGGTTGGGCCGGATGCTGGTGCAGGGTGTCGCCCGGGATCTGACCAAGCGTGGGATCAAGGCGATCGAGGCGTTCGGCGACGCCAAGTTCGGCGACGCGGACGACCCCGCCGGCGGTTGCGTGGCTCCGGTCGACTTCTTCCTCTCCGTGGGCTTCAAGACCGTACGTCCGCATCCGCGCTTCCCTCGGTTGCGTCTTGAGCTGCGTACGGCGCTGAGCTGGAAGTCCGACGTCGAGTACGCGCTGGAGAAGCTGCTCGGGTCGATGAGCCCCGAGACCCTGCTCCGGCCGGTCCGTCCGGCCCCGGCCACCCGCTCCACCAACGGCTGACGCCCGGCGGCGAATCAGTCCACCACCGTGCCGGCGGTCACCACCGCACGCAGTTCGCTGACGTCGAGCGATCCGGTCGGGACGTCTCGTTCGATCGGGTAGTACATCCGCTGCACCGCGGCGACGATCGCTTCCACCACCCGGTCCCGGAACCGGGGGTCGACGAGGTGGGCGCGGTCCGTCGGCGAGGTGAGGTAGCCGACCTCGACCCGGACGGCGGGCATCCGCGTCAGTCGCAGCAACTCCCACGTCTTGGCGTGGGTACGGCAGTCCCGCAGCCCGGTGCGGGCGACGATCTCCCGCTGCACCAGCCCGGCCAGGCGTTCGCCGGTCGCCGAGGTCACCCCGTTGTCGGTGCCGTAGTGGTAGGTCGCGACGCCCTCCGCATCCGGGTTGGCGTGGCCGTCCAGGTGCAGCGAGATGAACACGTCGGCGCCGAGCGAGTTGGCGAGCAGGGCCCGGTCGGTGTCCGGCAGGCAACTGTCGGGCGACGGGCCCCGGGTGAGCTGCACCCGCACCCCGGAGGCGGCGAGTCGCCCCTCCAGTCGGCTGGCCAGGTCGTGCACCAGGTCCGCCTCGGTCCAGCGCAGCGAGCCGTCGGGCACCACCATCCCGGGGTCGGTGCCGCCGTGCCCCGGGTCGATGACGACCGTCTTGCCGACCAACGCCGGCCCGGACTGTCGGATCGCGTCGGATTCGCGGAGCCACTGCGGGCGGCCACCGACCACCTTGCGGCCGATCCGGCGGAGCGCGTTCATGGTGTGTGGGCCGCAGGATCCGTCCGGGGTGAGCCCGACCTCACGCTGGAACTGGGCCACCGCCCGCGACGTCCGGACGCCGTAGATCGCGTCCGCGCGGCCCACGTCGTACCCCATCTCCAGCAGTCGTTCCTGTAGCGACCGGACATCCTCGCCGGTGAGCGGCTCGGGGACCGCGTGGTAGAGGGTGCGGGCGCCGAGGCGCCAACGGGCGGCATCCAGGGCTCGCCAGGTCTCCGCGCCGACCCGGCCGTCCACACTGAGCCCCCGCGACTGCTGGAACGCGCGGACCGCCCGCTCGGTGTCGAGGTCGAACTCGTCGCTCTGCGGGCCGGCGGCGGCCAGCAGTTCGAGGCCGGTCAGGATGGTACGGATCTCCGTGACCGCGGGTCCCCGGTCACCGGGTCGGATCGGACGCACGCACGACCCCCTCTGCACGACGCTGGCTGGCCGGGCGGCCCAGGCTTGAGGCTATGCGCTCCGGGGCGGCGAGGTGGCTGGGCCGAGAAATACGTCGGCGGTACGGCCGAGAAGACGCCAAACCCCGTACCCGGCGAGCGGGTACGGGGTTCGGGTTGACGTTTCTGCTGGTCAGAGGGCCGATTCGATGAGCCGGACCAGCTCGCCCTTCGGCTTGGCACCGGCGATCGACTGCACCGGCTGGCCGTTCTTGAAGACGGTGAGCGTCGGCACCGACATCACCCGGTAGGCCCGGGCGGTCTCCGGGTTCTCGTCGATGTTGAGCTTGACGATGGTGACCTGGTCACCCATCTCCCGGGCGATCTCCTCGAGCAGCGGCGACACCTTGCGGCACGGCCCGCACCACTCCGCCCAGAAGTCCACCAGCACCGGCTTGTCGGCCTGCAGCACGTCAGCGACGAAGCTCTTGTCGGTGACCGCCTTGGTTGTTCCCACTATGCCCCTCCTCCGGGATGTGTTCCTTGTTTCAGCTGAGCGTCGCGATGAACCGCTCGGCGTCGAGCGCGGCGGCACAACCGGTGCCGGCCGCGGTGATCGCCTGACGGTAGGTGTGGTCGACCACGTCGCCGGCGGCGAAGACACCGGGCACGTTGGTGCGGGTGCTCGGGGCGTGAACCTTCACGTAGCCCTCGTCGTCCAGCTCGACCTGGCCCTGGAACAGCTCGCTGCGAGGGTCGTGACCGATGGCGACGAAGACGCCGGTCACGTCCATCACCTTGGTCTCGCCGGTGTGCACGTTGCGGACGCGTACGCCGGTGACCTTGCCGTCCTCGCCGAGGATCTCCTCGACGGTGCTGTTCCACTCGACCTTGATCTTCTCGTTGCTCAGCGCCCGGTCGGCCATGATCTTGCTGGCCCGGAACGAGTCGCGGCGGTGGATGATGGTCACCGACTCCGCGAAGCGGGTGAGGAAGGTGGCCTCCTCCATCGCCGAGTCGCCGCCGCCGACGACCACGATCTGCTGGTTGCGGAAGAAGAAGCCGTCACAGGTGGCACACGCGGAGACGCCGTGGCCCAGGAATTCCTGCTCACCGGGCACGCCCAGCGGACGCCAGGCCGAACCGGTGGAGAGAATGACGGATCGCGCCCGGTAGGCGGTCTCGCCGACCCAGACGGTGCTCACCGCGCCGGAGCCAGCGTCGCCGGTGTCCACCAGCTCGACCCGGGTCACGTCGTCGGTGAGGAACTCGGCGCCGAACCGCTCGGCCTGCTTGCGCATGTTGTCCATCAGCTCGGGGCCGAGGATGCCGTCGGCGAAGCCGGGGAAGTTTTCCACCTCGGTCGTGGTCATCAGCGCGCCACCGGACTGCACGCCCTCAATGATCAGCGGCTTCAGGTTGGCACGTGCGGCGTAGACCGCCGCTGTGTAGCCGGCCGGCCCGGAGCCGATGATGATCAGGTTGCGGACCTCGTCCACTGCCGTCTCCCGAGTTGTGTGTGTTCGGCGTCGGCGCGAGCACCGATGCTGATCCGAGTCGCCGACGCCTGGGTGGGGCCGGCAGCTGACTTCCAGAACGTCATCGTACGAACCGGGGATTCCCGAGCCGGGCATCCGGTGGGTCAGGTCACGTGGGGGGTCATCGTGCCATTGACCGTGGATTCACCCTACCCGCGCCGAATACCGGCTGTCCGAGCCGGACCCAGGCACTCCGCACTCCGGGCCACTCACCCAGGCCCACCGGGCGCCGGTCGCGTCGGTGAAGTGGATGACCAGCGCCTGATCGCCCTGGAAACGCGCGTAGTCGATCACCTCGACCACCAGTGGGGCCGATCCGTGCTCCGTCGCGACGCTGGCCAGACAGCTGGTCAGCGCGGCCTCGTCGGTCAGCCGAGCCAGCTGGTCCGACCCGTCGGGAAAGGGACGGCGCCCGCCCTCGGCATCCACCTCCGGCTGCCCGCCCGGAGTATTGCCGGTCGCCCGGCTGGCAGCCGGTGTGCCTGGCGCGTCCGTGCCGTAAGCGTTGCCCAGGGTCTGCGGGGTGTAGTTCGTACCACTGCGCAGTGCCGGCCCGGTGGTGCGGGCCGTCCCGGCTCCCGCGACGCCCTCCGGAGCGCTCGCCGGCTGGTTCATGGCGTTGGTGTCAGCGGAATCGTCCGACGCCCGCATCGAGAGCTGGTTGAGGCCCAGCGCGACGGCGATGACGGCGATCGCCGCGGCGGCCACGGGCGCGCCACGGCGGGCCCAGCCGCGCTGGCGGCGGCCCGGACCGGTGGACGCCTGGCGCCCCGACCCGCCGGGCGTGGCGGCGGGAGGCCGGCGACCGGCCCCGCCCTGCGCCGGTACGACCGGCGGCGTCGCCGCGTCGCCGGCCCGATCGACGCTGGGCGCGCCGGCGGGTGCCTCCTCGGCCGAGGGTTCGGTCGTCGGCTCTGCGGCGGCCAGCGCAGCCAGCAGTCGGTCGGTGATTGCCGACGGCATCTCCGGCGACGGCTCGGCCCAGCGGGTCAGGTCCGTCCGGACCTCGGCCACGGCGGGGGCCAGCAGCGCGTACGCCTCGGCCCAGGACTGGTCCGCAGAGACCAGTTGGGCGACCTCGTCCTGCTGCGGGGTGCCGTCCAACGCCCCGCCGAGGTAGTCAGCGAGCAGGTCGACGTCGACCTCCCGGAACCCCTCGGTCGTCACGTGTCCTCCTGGTTGGCGTCCCGCCGATACCGGCCTGACCCCGATCCGACGCCCTCCACCGGGCCGAGGTTCCCCGGCGTGACGCCGGGCACGTTGGTGATCGGGGCGGCAGGCTCCGGTCGGGCCGAACGCGTCGCGACGGCGGCGGGACGGAGATGCCCGAGCAGCACGGCCAGCCGCGCCCGGCCCCGGGCGCACCGGCTCTTCACCGTGCCCTCGGCGACGCCGAGGATGCGGGCGACCTCGGCGACCGGATAGCCCTGAACGTCGACCAGCACCAGCGCCGCGCGCTGCTCAAGGGGCAGCGCGGCGAGCGCCTCGCGGACCACCAGCACGGTGTCGTGGTCCGTCACCGGTGCCGCCGGCTCAAGCCCGCCGGTGCCGTCCTCGGCCCGGTTGCCGTCCGGCAGCGGCACGGTGGGGTGCGCCTGCCGGCGTCGGATCCGGTCGAGGCAGGCGTTGACAACGATCCGGTGCAGCCAGGTGGTGACGGCGGAGTCGCCGCGGAAGCGGGCCGCCGCCCGATGCGCCGACAGCAGGGCGTCCTGGAGGGCGTCGGCTGCCTCCTCGCGGTCGCCGAGCGTCCGCAGGGCCACCGCCCACAACCGGTCCCGGTGCCTGCGGAACAGTTCGGCGAAGGCGTCAGGGTCTCCGGCGACGTGCGCGCGCAGCAGCTCCAGGTCCTCTGCGGCGGCGCGCCCGTCCATCACCGCGTCCAGCGAAAGCGGTGCCCGGCTCGTGGTGCCCGGCTCACGACCCCTGGACCGTAATTTCCTGCACCCCCAGCTTGAACCCGTTCTCGGAGGGCGGCAGCTCGGTGATCCAGAACAGCAGGTACCGGTATTTCTGGTCGGCGTCGAAGCCGTTGAACGTCATGGTGGTGCCGTCGTGGTCCTCGAACGGCTGGCCGATGGCGGTCTTGTAACTCGCCACCAACTGCTTGTCACCGCCGGAGTTGGACGGCGGGTTGGTAGTGCCGGCGAGCAGCTGGGCGGACGCGCCGGTGGCCGACAGCACTGCCTGCACCGACTTGACGGTGTGCGGCTGGCCGAGGTCGATCCAGACGCCCATGCCCTTCTTCAGGTTGCCGAAGTTGGGCCTGTTCTCGTAGGTCTCGGTCTCCCAGCCCTTGTCCTCGTCGCCGTCGATGACCTTCTCGGCGTCACGGACCTCGCTGCGATTGCTGCTGTCCGGGTCGATGATCCGGACAGCCTTCACGGTCAGCTTGCGTGCCGTCACGGCGGCCGGGGTGGCGTCGCCGGCCGGGGCGCTGGAGGTTGGCGCGGCGGCCGGGGGGGACTGCGGGTCCTTGTCGTCGCCGCCCAGCGCGATGATCCCGATCAGCAGACCGACCAGGGCGACGGCCAGCAGGCTGGCGATGCCGACGGCGACCTTGCGGCCCCCGGCCGCGGCCAGCGGCGAGGGCTCCTCACCGGTTTCGGCGGCGAACCGCAGCGGCCCGCTGTTGTCGAGGTAGTGCTCATCCTCGGCCGGCACGTCCAGTCGCGCCAACTCGGCGGCGAGCACGTCGGAGGACGGCGGCGCGATCTCGGCGTCGAGCAGGTCCATGGTCAGGTCGTCCAGGTATGCCGGAACGCCCGCCCGCACCTGGCGGGGGGCGGCGATGGCACCTCCGGCGTCCCGAACAGCGTCCGGAATGGCGGCGCGGCCGTGGCCGGCGGTGGCGCCGCGCAGTGGTGCCTCGGCGTGCGGCCAGGAGCCGGTCAGCGCGAAGTAGAGGACACCGCCGACCGCCCGGATGTCGTTCTCCTGGCTGTCGGCGCCGTCGGTGCGGGCGTCGGCAAGGACCACCCGGCCCTCATCGCTGATCATGACGGTGCCGGGGTGGACGTTGCCGTGCACCATGCCGGTGGCGTGCACCGCGGCGAGCGCGCTCGCGACGGCGTTGCCGATCGCGGTGGCGCGGGCCGGATCCAGGGGGCCGTCGGTCGCCAGGTCCCGCAGGGACTGCCCGTCGACCCACTCGCGCACCACGTACGCCCGGTCGGCCTCGTCGATCGCGTCGTAGACGCCGACCAGGTTGGGGTGGATGACCCGACTGGCCGCGACGGCGGCCTGAAGCATCTCGGTGGCGGAGTCGCCACCCGGGTAACGGAGCACCACGGCAACGGGACGGCGCAGGATGACGTCGACCCCGCGCCAGACCAGCCGACCCGCACTGTCGTTGTTGATGTGCTCAACCAGTTCGTACCGCTCGGCGAGGACTTCACCGGCCGTGGGAGCACCGAAGGTCATGACCGGAGGAGCGCTTTCGTCCGCCTCCTGACCCTCGCCGACCTGGGTCACCCGTCCTCCCTCGGTGATCGTGTCGATCGATGAACCCGAACTGCTGGGCATGTGGCTTCCCGCTCTGCCGTTGAAGGAACCGGCCGACCGGTGTCGACGCCCAGCGTCGGCCCCTGCCGTACCCGTCGAGAGCGACCTTACCCGGCTTGCCCGTCTCTCCGACATGTCATCTTCCCGCCGTACCTGGCGGGGTTCCGGCAGTCGAAGCGCTCGTCCGGTTACGACCGTTGTCAGCCACGTTGCTGGCACATGTACTAGCTAATCTACGGCTTCACCGCAAGTGACCGACGCCGGGGCTGGGCTGGCGTGGCGCTCGCGCTGCCTCGTACTTTCCCACCGATCGGGTCGCCACCCTCAGCCGTACGGCTGGTTATCCACAGGCCGAAGCGGCGGTTGACCGGCGAATCGCGGAGTTATCCACAGGTGCGTCCCCAGCCTGGTGATCCGTAGTCACGGTCCGTATGAATGTCAACTTGTTGTAATCAGATGCTGCCGCTCAGCGACCGAGGCGTCGGCGAACCATCCCGACCACCTCGGTGATCTCGCCGATCTTCAGCAGCATGGCCAGACCCAGGTAGGTCCCGCCGATCACCACGCCACCGATCACGAGCTGCACGACGGCCTGCATCCAACTTGGCCTGTCGCCGCCAGGCAGAAGACTCACGACGAGAAGGCCGACCAGGGCGGCCCCCAACGCGGCGACCGCCACCCGACCGAGCGTGCGCAGGATGGCACCCATCCCGATCCGGCCCACACGGGGCCGAAGCAGCCATGCGGAGGCGAAGGCGGCGGCCAGGTAGGACACGGCGTTGCCGATCATCATCCCGGCTGCGGCGAAGTGGGCGGCGAAGGCGACGTAGAGCACCACCTGCACGCCGATCCGCAGGGCGACCACCGGGATGTTGATCAGCGCCGGGGTGCGGGTGTCCGGCAGGGCGTAGAAGGCGAAGGTGAAGAGTTGGCTGATAGCGAACGGCACCAGTGCCAGCGCCGCCAGGAGCAGCACCAGCGAGGTGTCCGCCGCGTTCTCGTCGGTGAACGCGCCGTAGCGGAACAGCGTCACGGCCAGCGGAGTCGCCAGTACGGCGTAGCAGACCGCGATCGGGGCGAGCACCGCCGAGACGGTGCGCGTGCCCCGGGACAGGTCGGCGGCGACGTCGGAGTACCGGCCGTCGGCGGCGGCCGCGCTCATCCGGGGCATCAGTGCAGTGATGATCGATACGGCGATGATGCCGTGCGCCATCATCAGCAGCAGGAACACGTTGTTGTAGATCAGCGGGCCGGCAGCGTTCTCCTTGCCGGCCCGGTTCAGCAGGTTGAACAGCACGATCAGGCCGACCTGGCTCACCGCGACGTAGCAGAACATCCAGCCGCCGAGACGCCCCAGCTCCCGTAGCCCGAGGGTGCGGAAGTCGAACCGGAACTTCCACCGGAAGCCGACCTTGCGCAACGCCGGCAGAAGGCCGGCAGCCTGGATCGCGACGCCGAGCAGGGTGCCGCCGCCGATCAGCAGAATCCGGCCGGGGGTCATCTGGTCGGGCCGGACGATCTCGGCCCCGAAGATCGCGATATACAACCCGGCGGTGGCGATCACCACGATGTTGTTGAGGATCGGCGCCCACATCGGCGCGGCGAAGTGACCCCGGGTGTTGAGCACCGCGCTGATCAACGCACTGAGACCGGTGAAGAAGATCATCGGCAACATCAGGTATGACAGCGCTGTGACGAGCTCCCGGAAGTCGGTCCCCGTCTTCTTGCTGGCGTAGAGCGACGTCAGCACCGAGGCGAACGCGACCGCGATCAGCGCCGCCACGGCGAGGGCCAGCACCGCCAGGGTCAGCAGCCGCTGGGCGTACGCCTGCCCGCCGTCGGTGTCGATCCGGCGTCGACGGACCAGCACCGGTATCAACACGCTGGTGAGGATGCCGCCGAGCAGGAACTCGTAGACCATGCCGGGCAGGATCTGCGCCGTGGTGTACGCGTCACCCACCAGCGCCCCACCCAGCGCGGCGGTCAACGCCAACGTACGCAGGAAGCCGGTACCCCGGCTGACCAGGCTGCCGATCGCCATCACCGCGCTGTTGGCCGCCGCGCTCGCCTCGCCCACCTGCTCCTGCGGCGGCGCGGTCGACTCCATGGCCGGCTGGTTCAGCGGCTCGGCGGAGATGAAGGTGGCGCCGTCCCCGGGACGGACACCGGGGCCGCCATCGTTCGCGGCGTTGGCGCTGCGGTAGAGCCCGCCGCTCATCTCCAGCCTCCCAGGGGTACGTCGAGTCGGACACCGACCCGCACGCCACAGACCATAGTCAACCCCCACCCGTTACCCGCGCCCGGCGGATCGGATCACACCCCGGCCCGATAAGCTGGCGATCCCATGTCCGAAGCCTCCGCTCCTCACGCCGCCGACCGCCGCGAACTCACCGCCGCGCAGCGCAACGCCGTCGCCGAACTGCTCCGGGTGTCCCCGGTCGCCGACGAGTTGGGCCAACGCTTCGTCCGCGCCGGTCACGAGTTGCACCTGGTGGGCGGTTCGGTGCGGGACGCCCTGCTCGGTCGACTCGGGGACGACCTCGACTTCTGCACCGACGCGCACCCCGACGAGACCCTGCGGATCATCAAGGGCTGGGCCGAGTCGATCTGGGAGACCGGTCGGGAGTTCGGCACCATCGGCGCTCAGCGCGACGGCCTCCGACTGGAGATCACCACTTTCCGCGCGGAGTCGTACGACCAGGTCAGCCGCAACCCGGTGGTGGTGTACGGCACCAGCCTCGACGAGGACCTGAAGCGGCGCGACTTCACGATCAACGCGATGGCGGTCAGCCTGCCGGACCACCGGTTCACCGACCCGCACGGTGGGCTGGACGATCTTTCGGCCAAGGTGATCCGTACCCCGAGCACGCCTGGTGAGTCGTTCGGCGACGACCCGCTGCGGATGCTGCGGGCCGCCCGGTTCGCCGCGCAGTTGCGTTTCGCCGTGCACCCGGACGTGCACCTGGCGATGACCGAGATGGCCGCCGACCTGGACCGGATCACCGCCGAGCGGATCCGCGACGAGTTCACCAAGTTGCTCTGCGGCGCCGACCCGATCACCGGGCTGCGGCTGCTGGTCGACACCGGGCTGGCCGAGCGGTTCCTGCCGGAGCTGACCGGTCTGAAGCTGGAGATCGACGAGCACGCGCAGCACAAGGACGTCTACGAGCACACGTTGACGGTCGTCGAGAACGCGGTCTCCTACGAGGAGGAGGGCTGCGACTTCATCCTGCGGATGGCCGCCCTCCTGCACGACGTGGGCAAGCCGGCGACGAAGGCGGTCGGGTCCGACGGCCGGGTCAGCTTCCACCACCACGAGGTGGTCGGGGCTCGGCTGACCAAGGCCCGGATGAAGGCGATGCGCTACCCCAAGGACGTCACCGCGCAGGTGACCGCGCTGGTCGCGCTGCACCTGCGCTTCTACGGGTACGGGCGGGGCGAGTGGACCGACTCCGCGGTGCGCCGCTACGTCGCCGACGCCGGTGACCTGCTGCCCCGCCTGCACAAGCTGACCCGCTCGGACTGCACGACCCGCAACCGGCGCAAGGCCGCCCAGCTCGCGGCCGACTACGACGCGTTGGAGGATCGGATCGCCCGGATCGCGGCCGAGGAGGACCTGGCGCGGGTCCGACCCGACCTGGACGGCAACGCGATCATGGAGCTGCTCGGCGTACCGCCGGGGCCGGTGGTCGGGCGGGCGTGGAAGCACCTCAAGGAGCAGCGCCTGGAGCACGGCCCGCTGGACCGTGACGCCGCCGAGGCGGAGCTGCTGCGCTGGGCCCGCGCCGAGGGCCTGATCCCCTAAAGCCCCGCCCCGCCCCGCCCCGGCCCCGCCCTGCGCGATCTTGCACTTCCTGCTGCGACATAAAGGGGCATTGTGCCCTTATCGACAACCGAAACTGCAAGATCGACGCGGTAGGGCGGGGTGGGGAACGCCGTTTGCGTGTTGGATCAGCGCGTTTCCACGGACGCGGCACCGTTGCCGGCCGGAGCGGACGCCGAGCCGAGCCGAGCCAGCAGGCCGGGCAGGTCGATCCCGGTGAGGTCGCTGCCGAGCTGAAGGCCCTGGGCCACGTTGCCGGCCACCGACTTCGTGAGCGACGACGCCCCGTCGGTGGAGATCACGGTCATCTTGTCGATCGCCCCGATCGGCGCACTGGCCGCCTCGACGACCTGCGGCAGCACCTTGACCAGCAGGTCCAGCACGGCCGCCTCTCCGTACGCGGCGAACGCCTCGGCCTTGCGGGCCATCGCGTCGGCCTCGGCCTCACCCTTGGCGAGGATGGCCGCGGCCTCGGCCTGGCCTTCCCGCTCCACGGCCTCGGCGATGGCGGAGCGTCGCCGCTGCTCGGCCTCACCTTCCTTGGCACCCTCGATGGCGTTGGCCTCGGCGAGCGCGGCCCGGCGGGCCCGCTCACCCTCACCGGTGAGGCGGGCCTGCTCGGCGGAGGCCTGCGCGGCGGCGATGACGGACTGACGCTGCGCGTCGGCATGCAGCACCGCCGCGTTGCGGGACGCCTCGGCCTCCTGCTCCACCTTGTACCGGGCCGCGTCGGCCGGCTTGCGAACCTCGGTGTCTAGTTGGCGCTGCTTGAGCTCGGCGTTGCGCTCGGCCACCTTCTGCTGTTCGGAGAGGATCGCCTGGTCCCGCTCGGCCTGGGCGAGGGGTCCGGCCGCCGCTGACTTCGCCTTCGCCGCGTCGATCTCGGCCTGGATGCCGGCCTGCTTGAGGGCCAGGTTGCGGTTCGCCTCGGCGATGGCCTCCTCGGCGAGCAGCCGCTCCTGCTCGGCCTGCTGCCGGGCCCGGGCCTCGGCGATCGCCGCGTCCTTGAGCACCCGGGCGGCCTCGGGGCGGCCCAGGTCCTGAAGGTAGGAGCCTTCGGCGAGGATGTCCTGGAGCTGGAAGGTGTCCAACACCAGACCCTGGTTGGTCATCGAGTGCTCGGCCTCCTCGGCGACCGCGCTGGCGAACGCCGCCCGGTCCCGGATGACCTCCTCGACCGTGAGTCGGCCGACGATCGAGCGCAACGCGCCGGCCAGCACCTCCCGGGTGAAGTTGTCGATCTCGTCCTGCTGGTGCAGGAACCGTTGTGCGGCGGCGCGGATCGCGTCCTCGGTGCCGCCGACCTTGACGATCGCCACTCCGTGCAGGTCGGCGCGGATGCCCTGCTTGCTGACGGCGCCCCGGATGCCGACGTCGATCCGCCGGCTGGACAGGTCGAGCGACTGGAGCTTCTGCACCACCGGCAGCACGAACACCGAGGCTCCCAGCACGACCTTCTGCCCGGAGTTGTCGGTGGACCGCCCGCCGTCGGCGGTCTGGGTGGTGCGGCCCTTGCGACCGGTGACGATGAACGCCTCGTTCGGGCCGGCCACCTTGATCCGGGAGAGCACGAAGAGCACGAGGATGAGCGCGAGGAGGACCGCGCCACCGATGGCGATGAGTAGGGCCATATGAGGAGTCCCGTCTATGAGGGGGAGATCAGTAGGTCTCTACGTGCACGCTGGTCTCGCTGAGTGCCTGCACGACGAAGACCTGGGCGCCGATCGGGATCGGCTGGTCCGCGCGGGCGCTGAGCTTGACCGGTTGGCCGGCGAGGCGAATGCGGACCTCGCCGTACCCGTTGGCCGGCACCGGGGTGACGACCAGGCCGAGCGCGCCGACCAGGTCGTCGCGGGTGGGGGTGGGGTCGGTGCGCATGTTCCGCGCCGCCCGGCTCAGTCGCGACGCCAACCAGCCGGTGGGCACGGCCGCGAGAACGCCGCCGGCCACAGCCCCGACGACCATGCCAGGTGTACGTGCTCCGAGCAGCTCGTTGACGATGGCCGCGCCGAACCCGAACGCCCCGGCGAAGCCGGCGACCGTCTCGACCGAGATCGGGCCGTCCACGTCGGCGTGCCCGAACTGGAACAGCTCGGTGCCGAGCAGGGCGAGCGCGAGCACACCGATGCCCGCCCCGCCGATGATCAGAAAGATGAGCGTCCCCGTTGCCACGACCTTGACGGTATCGACGCCGCGCAACGCCGAACGGCCTGGCAGGGCGGGTCGGGAGGGGCGCTCAGCCCGACGCTGGTGGCCGCGCCGGCGAGAGAGTCCGCGTCGGGGAGAATAGGTGGATGCGCTGGGCCGTGCTCGACTCACCGATCGGTGAGTTCTCCGTCGCCACCGACGGCACGAGCGTCCGCGGTGCCCATTTCGGCCGGCTAGAGGCGGCCACCGACGAGCCCGACGACGCGCTGTCCCGGCAGGCCGTCGACGAGCTGCGGGCGTACTTCGCCGGTGAGCTGACCGCGTTCACCGTCCCGGTGTCGGTGCCGCGCGGCTCTGACTTCGAGCGCGCCGTGTGGCGGGAGATGACGCGGATCCCGTACGGGGAGACGCTGACGTACGGCGAGGTGGCGCGCCTGGTCGGCGATCCCGGAGCGGCACGGGCCGTGGGAGTGGCCTGCAACCGCAACCCGGTCCCGGTGATCGTGCCGTGTCACCGGATCGTCGGGGCGGGCGGCAAGCTGGTCGGCTTCGGTGGGGGCCTGCCCCGCAAGGTCACGTTGTTGGAGCTGGAGGCCGGGGTCGCGCTGCGACGCGCCTGGTCGTGACCCGTCCCCGTGGCGGGCGTCCCCTCCCGGTGGGGGCGTTACCCGGCGCTGGGCGACCCCCGGGCGACGATGCGCGGCCGAGGAGGTCGGGCCGGGTGCGGGACGGTGGAAGGGCCGGGTCCGCACGGACCCGGCCCTTCCACGTGCTTAGCGATTCAGCGCGTCAGCGCGTGACCTCACCGGCGATGAACTCCTCGACGGCCTGGTGGGCGTCGTGGTCGGCGTACTGCACCGGCGGGGACTTCATGAAGTACGACGAGGCCGACAGGATCGGGCCGCCGATCTTCCGGTCCAGGGCGATCTTCGCGGCCCGGACCGCGTCGATGATGACGCCGGCCGAGTTCGGCGAGTCCCACACCTCGAGCTTGAGCTCGGCGTTGAGGGGGGTGTCACCGAACGAGCGGCCCTCCAGGCGGATGTACGCCCACTTGCGGTCGTCCAGCCACGGCACGTGGTCCGACGGGCCGATGTGCACGTCGCTCTTGCTCATCTCGTGCGGGATCTGCGAGGTGACCGACTGGGTCTTCGAGATCTTCTTCGAGACCAGCCGCTTGCGCTCCAGCATGTTCATGAAGTCCATGTTGCCGCCGAAGTTGAGCTGGTACGTGCGCAGCAGCTCGACGCCGCGGTCCTCGAAGAGCTTCGCGAGGGCGCGGTGCACGATGGTGGCGCCGACCTGGCTCTTGATGTCGTCACCGACGATCGGCAGGCCCGCGTCCTCGAACTTCTTGGCCCACTCGGGGTCGGAGGCGATGAAGACCGGCAGGGCGTTGACGAACGCGCAGCCGGCGTCGATCGCGGCCTGGGCGTAGAACTTGGCGGCCTGCTCGGAGCCGACCGGCAGGTAGCAGACGACGACGTCGACCTGCGCGTCGCGCAGGGCCTGCGCCACGTCGACCGGGGTGGCGTCCGACTCCTCGACGATCTCGCGGTAGTACTGGCCCAGACCGTCGAAGGTCGGACCGCGCTGCACGCTGACGCCGGTCGGCGGCACGTCGCAGAGCTTGATGGTGTTGTTCTCGCTGGCGACGATCGCCTCCGCGAGGTCCATGCCCACCTTTTTGGCGTCCACGTCGAATGCCGCGACGAACTCCACGGCGTTGACGTGGTAGTCGCCGAAGGCGACGTGCATGAGACCCGGGACGCGGTCGTTCGGGTTGGCGTTCCGGTAGTACTCGACGCCCTGAACCAGGGACGAGGCGCAGTTACCCACACCGACGATGGCGACGCGGACGGAGCCCATAGCGTCTGCCTCCTTCTTTTCTGTCACGGCCGCTCATTCCTGGTCTCTCCAGGCGGAGGCGGGCTGTTGTCTTCTCGTCGGCCGCCGGCTGTCCCGGTGTTCGGGACCGTCGGGGCTCGGCCGGAGCGCTCGTTGGCGATGAGCTCCTCCAGCCAGCGGACCTCGCGCTCACAGGCATCAAGGCCGTGGCGCTGCAGTTCCAACGTGTAAGCGTCGAGGCGCTCGGCCGCCCGGCCCAGCACGTCACGAAGCCCTTCGCGACGCTCCTCGATCTTGCGGCGGCGACCCTCCAGAATGCGCAGTCGGGTCGCCTGGTCGGTCCGGGCGAAGAACGCGAAGTGCACCCCGAAGCCCGTGTCGTCGTACGTCTCGGGCCCGGCCTGTGCGATCAGCTGGGCGAAGCGTTCCTTGCCTTCCGCGGTGATTTTGTAGACCACCCGACCTCGTCGGCTGGTCAGCGCGGGAACCTCCTCGGCAGTGGCGGGTGTCTCAGCAGCCTCGGTGATCCATCCCGCCGCCTGCAGCCTGCGTAGCGTGGGATAGAGCGAGCCGTAGCTGATCGCCGCCCGGATCGCGCCGAGTTTGGCGGTCAGCTCCTTGCGCAGCTCATAGCCGTGCATCGGAGACTCCTGCAGGAGGCCGAGGATGGCGAACTCGAGCACTGGCCACCCTCTCTTTACCCTCCGGCGTGGAGTGGTAACCGCCGCGATGTATCGGACCGATACATCGCACGTTAGCGGGTCGTGCGAGCCAGGGCAAACCCCCGTTCCGAGATGCTGTCGTCACGGATTGTGAGCGTGGTCGCCTGGTCGGGCCGGACCGCGTACCCTTCTCCGCATGCGTACGCAGCGCCAGGTCGTCGACTACTCGCTTCAGAAGCGAGCAGTGCTGCGTGAGCTCCTGGCCGGACGAGTCGGCACGTACGACGTCTGCGACGCGTCGCCGTACCTGAAGAACGCCGCTCGGTTCCACGGTGAGCCGACCGACCGGCGCTGCCCGATCTGCCGCAGCGAAAACCTGACCCTGGTCCACTACATTTACGGTGACGAACTCAAGCAGTCCGCCGGACAGGCTCGGACACTGACCGAGTTGCCCGTACTGGCGATGACGCTGCGTGAGTTCCAGGTCTTCGTGGTGGAGGTGTGCCTCGGTTGTGACTGGAACCATCTCGTCGAGCAGTACCTGCTCGGCCGGGACGGTCTGACCGGCGACAGCGACGGCATCAGCGAGCAGGACGCGGCGGGCGCCGGAGGCGCCGGTCGGCGGAGGCGAGAGGCGCAACGGTGATCTCAGCTGGTTGGACCGGCCCCGGGGCCGTAGACGAAACCCGGGACGGCCGACCACTTGTTGGCCCGATTGGCCCGATTGATACGGCAATGACCCCGGTCGGCTGGCACCCCCGTGCCGGCGCCCCGGGTGAAGCAACTCACGGCAACCCGGTGGCGGCGCAGCCGCGCCCCACCGCGACCGGCAGGGTGTGAGGAATGAACTCGTACGGCGATCCCAGTTCTGCGCGCGGACGGACCCAGCACACGGGTCCAGACGGTGACCCCGGGCCGGGCGCGGACGACGCGTACCGCCGACCCGGCGGTGATTCCGGCGGGAGCGGCTGGTCAGCCTCGGACCGAGGCGCGGCAACCCCAGGCCGGGCCTCGGTGACGCCGCGGGCCGCCGGTGGTCGCGCCACGGTCGGCGGTTCCGCCTCGGTGCCGCCGCGTGGCAGCGCGGCCGCCGGGTCCGCCTCAGTGGGTTCGGCAGCGAACGGTCGGTCCGGTCGAGCCTCGGTGCCGGTGTCGCCGGCACCGAGTGTGGCCGCTGGCCGCGCTGGCGCCGGTCGGGCCTCGGTGCCCGTCTCCCCGGCGCCGGCGGGTCGGGCCTCGGTCGGTGCCGCCGCCGTCGGTGCGGCCTCGGTCGGCACCGCCTCGGCGGGCCGGGCCAGCGTCGGCTCCGCATCGGTCGGTGGTCGTGCGGCGGTCGCGCGGGCGAGCGTCTCACCGGTCTCCGGTGGGCCGGGCGGCCCTGGGGGTCCCGGTGGTCCGGGCGGGCCGGGCGGGCCCGGTCGGGGCGGCCGTGGTCCGGGTGACTCGGGCGCCGCGCGGGCAAAGAAGCGCAAGCGGATGAACCTGCTGATCGCCGGGTTCGCCGTCTTCATCATGCTCGCCGGCATCGGCGTGGTCGGGTTCACCTACTACTCGACCAACGTGGTCATGCCGAACGAGATGCCGCTGCCGCTGTCCACCACCGTGTACGCCAAGGACGGCAAGACGCAGCTCGCCAAGCTGGGCAGCGAGAACCGCACCTTCGTGACGATCCAGCAGATCCCGCAGCACGTGCAGGACGCGGTCGCCGCCGCGGAGGACCGGAACTTCTACCGGCACTCCGGCGTCGACTACAAGGGCATCGTCCGGGCCGCATGGAACAACGTCTCCAACGGCGACAAGCAGGGCGCCTCGACGATCACGCAGCAGTACGCCCGCAACGCGTTCGAGAACCTCAAGGACGACACGTACGGCCGGAAGGTGAAGGAGGCGATCCTCGCCTCCAAGCTGAACGACAAGTACGACAAGCCGACGATCATGCAGCACTACCTGAACGTCATCTACTTCGGTCGCGGCGCGTACGGCATCGAGGCGGCGGCACAGACCTACTTCGGCAAGCCGGCCATCAAGCTCACTCCCGCCGAGGGCGCAGTGCTGGCCGCGCTGATCAAGCAGCCGCAGGCGACCGACACCCACAGGGGGTACGACCCGGCGGTCAACCCGACCGACGCCAAGACGCGGTGGGACTACGTGATCGACGGCATGAAGAAGGAGGGCTGGCTGGACTCCCCCAACCACCCCCCGGCGCCCACCGAGTACCCGAAGGCGCTGCCGCCCAAGAAGGACGGCGTCGGCTTCGGTGTCGACAGCCCGCGCGGCAACGTCATCAACTACGTCCGCCAAGAGATGGACGAGATGGATCTCTGCTCCGACAGCGGCGCGGAGGGCAAGACGAGCTGCGTCGACGCGCTGCGGGACGGCGGCTACCGGATCACCACCACCATCGACCCGAAGCTCCAGGCCGCCGCGGAGAACACCGCGATGCAGTCGAAGAAGGGCTCCGAGCTCAACGACCAGCCGAAGAACCTGATGGCGGCGGTGGTCTCGATCGACCCGAAGATGGGCCGCGTGCTCGCCTACTACGGCGGTGACAGCGGTGCCGACTTCGACTACGCCGGCAAGAACATCGACAAGAACGGCGACCTGACCGGTGGGCACCAGCCGGGTTCGTCGATGAAGGTGTACACCCTGGCCGCCGCCATCGAGGCCGGCATCTCGGTCAAGTCGCACTGGGACCCCACGCCGTACAAGCCCAAGGGTTCCGCGGTGGCGATCGGTAACGCCAACCGCACCAACCTCAAGTGCGGCAAGTACTGCACCCTCGAAGAGTCGACGGTCCAGTCGTACAACGTGCCCTTCTACTGGGTCGCCGACACGATCGGCGCGGACAAGGTCGTCGACATGGCCCGGAAGGCCGGCGTGACCACGATGTGGGGCGTCGACCCGCCGCAGGCCTTCGACCTGTCGAAGAAGGGGCCGAAACCGTTCGACAACTACACCGGTTTCGGCAAGTACCCGATCACCGTGTTCGACCACGCGAACGCCATGGCCACGTTCGCCAACGACGGCAAGTACATCAAGGCCCACTTCGTCGTCAAGATCGAACAGCAGGACAAGGCCACCGGTAAGTGGAAGGTCGTCGGCAGCGAGCGCATCAAGCCGGAGCAGCGGATCCCCAAGAAGATCACCGACGAGGTCACCGGCGTCCTGAAGCAGATCCCCCGGCCCAACAACATCTCCCTGGAGAACGGCCGCCAGGCCGCCGCCAAGACCGGCACCTGGGAGTACGACGACAAGGACAACTCGCACGCCTGGACGGTCGGCTACACCCCGCAGAACGCCACAGCGGTGTGGGTGGGCAGCCGGGATCCGAGGAAGCCGCAGATCAGGCTCGCCAGCGGTAAGGACATCGGCGGTTCGACGCTCCCCGGCCCGATCTGGGAGAAGTACATGAACACCGCCCTCAAGGGCCAGGAGGAGATCCCCCTGCCCAGCGTCACCGGCGAGGGTGACGTCACGAAGGGCAACGGCAAGGAGCCGCCGCCACCGCCGCCGACCAACCCGGGGGGTCAGCCCGGGCAGGGCACCCCCTGCAACCCGCTGATCGATATCTTCTGCAACCCCGGGGGCAACAATCCTGGCGGCGGCAACCCCGGGGGCAACCCCGGCGGTAACCCCGGTGGCAACCCTGGCGGTAACCCCGGCGGCGGCGGCACAGGTGGTGGCGGCGGCGGGCAGTTGCCCAGCCTGCCACCCAACCGGGACTGACCCGCACCAGCGCACCACGCCGCCGCCGGCCGGACGACCTGTCCCGGCCGGCGGCGGCGTTTTCGTACCCGGAACTCCGCGCCGCGACGGGACGGGCACCCCCGTCGTACGGCAGGATGCCTCTTCATGAGCACCCAGTCGACGCCCGGCATCGACGACGCCGGAACCACCGATCACCCGTCCCGCTCCGACGGGTTCGTCCGCGGCATCTCCAGCGTCATCGGCGGGCCGCTGGGCGACCACGCGACAGCGGTGGACCGGCCGGCCGGTCGGGAGCGTCGCTTCTGGACCGCCGTGCGGATCGTGCTGGCGATGGCGTGCCTCACGCTCGCGCTGCACTGGGTGCAGAAATCGCCCTGCCAGGACGGCGCCTGGCAGAACAACGTCCAGTACACCCGGTTCTGCTACACCGACGTCCTCGCCCTCTACTACGCCGAAGGGCTCAACGAGGGCAAGGTGCCCTACCGCGACCACCCGGTCGAGTACCCGGTGCTGACCGGCTACTTCATGGGAGCTCTGGGCCTGCCGGTGCACGCCATCGGTGATGGCGACCCGAGCATCAACCAGGGCCAGTGGTTCTACAACCTCAACGCGCTGGTGCTGGGCGCGCTCGCGGTGGCCACGGTCGCGGTGATCCTGGCGTTGCGCCGCCGACGACCCTGGGACGCGGCGATGTTCGCACTCGCCCCGGCGTTGGTGCTCACCGCCACCGTCAACTGGGACCTGCTCGCCATCGGGCTGGCCGCCTTCGGCCTGCTGGCCTGGGCTCGAAAACGACCGGCGGTGGCCGGAGTGCTGCTCGGGTTGGCCGGCGCGGCGAAGCTCTGGCCGCTCTTCCTGCTCGGGCCGATCCTCATCCTGGCGCTACGGGCCGACCGGGTTCGTGCCGCGCTCATCGCCATCGGGACGGCGATCGCGGCCGTGGTGCTGGTCAACCTGCCGGCCGCCCGCGCGTACCCCGAGAACTGGGACCGGTTCTTCGAACTGAACACCACCCGGCCGATCGACTGGGGCACGCTCTGGTACATCGGCCGCTACCTGGACGGCAAGGTCGGCAACGACCCCGCCAACCTCGGCCCGTTCGAGTGGCTCAACGCCAACATCCCGACCCTCAACACCGTCTCGTACGCGCTGTTCGGGCTGGCCTGCCTCGGCGTCGCGGTGCTGGCACTGCGGGCGCCGCGCCGACCGCGGCTGGGTCAGCTCGCCTTCCTGGTGGTTGCCGCGTTCCTCATCTTCAGCAAGGTCTGGTCGCAGCAGTTCGTCCTCTGGCTGCTCCCGCTGGTGGTGCTGGCCCGACCGAAGTGGGGCGCGTTCCTGGCCTGGCAGATCGCCGAGGTCTGCTACTTCGTCGCCTTCTACGGGGAACTGCTCGGCGCGGCAACCAGCCGTCCGGTCTTCCCGGAGGGGGTGTTCGTGCTGGCCTCGACGCTGCGACTGGCCACTGTGGTGGTGCTCTGCGTGTTCGTCGTCAAGGAGATCCTGCACCCCGACCAGGACGCGGTGCGGGCCACCTACCCGGACGACCCGGACGGTGGCGTTCTCGACGGCGCCCCGGACGCCCCCTGGATAGACCGCTGGCGCCGCAGAGAGACGAGCAGTGAACCGCAACCCGAGCCCGTCCCAACCACCTGACCCACAGCCCAAAGGTCTACTACGGCCGGCACCACGTCAGGGTTTGCGGGGGAGCCCTCCCGGCGCAGGGATCAAGCCTGACCGCCCGGAGCCGGGTGGCTCCCCCGCAAACCCGCCCTTGAGACAACTTCAGAGCCGATAGACGACCGCGTCCCCGACCTCCTGCCGGCTGATGCCGAGCGGCTCGACCGGCGCGTCGATGCTGATCTCCCACGGTGTGCCGGCCACCTGACCGCGCAGCAGCACCACCGTGCGGACGCCGAGCGTGCGCAGGTAGTCGACGCTCGTCTGGTCCGGGAACGACTGGCTCACCCGGCGGACGTCGTCGAGCTGGCGCGGCGTGAAGCCGCTACCGCCGTTGACCACGTCGGGGAACCCGCTGGTCGACCAGAGCATCACGTGCTGGTCCAGGCTCTGGTTGCTGGGCAGCACCAGCAGCGGACCCTCCGCCGAACGCATCGCCGCCGGCTGGGTCGGCACCACCGGGTGTGGGGTGGTGTTCAGGCCTTCGACGGTGACCAGCAGCAACGGCAACAGGGTGGCCATCCGCAGCCACGGCCCCGGCCACGACGGAATCCGCTGCGCGGTCAACTCGCGGACCCGGTCGGTGAGCGCGGTGACCGCGCCCGCCGCGAGCAGGCCGAGCAACAACGTGGTCCAGAGCATCAACCGCCCGGGGGTACGCAGCCCGCTCCAGCCCGGCAGGTGCTCGAAGAGAGGCACGTAGGTGAAAGTGCCGTCGAAGAAACGGGTGCCCATCGCGAAGGCCATCGTCAGCAGGACCCCGGCGAGCAGCAGCAGTCGGTGCCGCAGCCGCCAGACCGAGAAGAGCAACCCGCCCGCGGCGAGCGCGTAGAGCACGAAGCCCGGCAGCAGGGTCATCTCCGGGTGCCACGGCAGCGCCGCCCGGGCACCCTCGTGCAGCCCACCCCAGATTCGCGACTCCCCGGGCGCCGTCACGAAGCCCGACGCCGGCGGCGAGAAGAGGCTGATGTCGGCGATGGTGCGCTCGGCGTACGGGTGCAGCTCGGTCACCTTGAAGAACGGGAACGCCATCAGCAGACCGACGCCGGCGAACAACACCCCGCCGAGCACGTCGGCGACGAACAACCGGCGACCGAACGGAACGGCCTGCCCGGTGCGCAGCCGCCGTACGAAGAACAGGACGGCAGCGACCAGCACCGCGCCGGCCAGGAAGTACGCGAATGGCAGCCCGATGCCGAAACCCAGGCTGAGTTGCCAGGCCGCCACCAGCCAACCGGCGTAGACCCAACCGTCGTGCCGGCGCTCCGGCCGGTAGCCGTGTCGCAGCGACCACCCGTGCCCGCGCGCCAACATCGCCAGCGCCAGCGGAATGCCCCCGTTGGAGAGCACGTGCAGGTGCCCGGCCTGGGCCAGCAGCCACGGCGCGTAGGTGTAGCTCACGCCCGCGACGGCCGCACCGATCCGGCCGGCCCCGAGCTGTCGGGCCAGCGCGTACGCCCCCAGCGTGGCGAGCGCGTGCGCCAGCACGAACATGATGTTGTAGCGCAGCACGGCGTCCTCGGGACCGCTGCCGAGCATCCCGGCCGGGGCGTACCCGAGCAGCGTGTCGGAGAACGCGAAGCTCCACAGCTCGGGGAAGAACGTGTTGGACTGCCACAGCCGCGCCGGGTCGGCCAGCAGGATGTGCCCGGACCAGGCCATCTGCCAGGCTTGCAGGCTCGGGTCCCAGTAGTCCTGCGGGAGGGTGTAGCGCGGATAGCGCAGCGTCGGCCAGGTCATCAACACGGCCAGTGCCAACGCGCCGAGTGCGGCCAGGGTCCACTCGTGGATCAGGAAACGACCAACCGACCGGCTCGCCCGACTGAAGATGGAGGGCTTCGGCTCAGGGGCGGAGGCAAATGCCTCCCACCGCTCCGGGCCGACCGGCTTGGCCTCGCTGTCGGCCTTGTCCGTACCGTCGGCGCCGTCCGCCTTCGCGTCCCTGGCCGGGTCGCTGTTCTTGGCCGTGCCGCTGTCCTTGGCTGGTTTGCCGGCCTTGATCGCGCCGCTGTCCTTGGCCGCGCCATCCACCGTGCCGCTGTCCTTGGCCCGTTCGGTGTCCTTGGCCGGGTCGGTGCCCTTGGCCGGGTCGGTGCCCTTGGCCGGGTCGCTGCCCTTGGCCGGGTCGCTGCCCTTGGCCGGGCCGCTGCCCTTGGCCGGGCCGCTGCCCTTGGCCGGGCCGCTGCCCTTGGCCGGGCCGCTTCCCTTGGATGCGTCGGTGCCCTTGGCAGCGTTGGCGCTGACCGCGGTGCCGCTCTCGGCGGCAACCTGCTTGGCTGCGGCGTTCTGCTGGGTGGGGGTGCCGGCCGCGGCCGTGGTGGGGGCTTGACTCTCGGCGGCCGCGCCGGTGGGGCTGGGCCGGGCGTTGCCGGTCCCGGGCTGTCCGCTCGTCATGCCGCCGGGCTCTCCGCTCCGAGCTGCTCACGCAGAAAGTCGATGTCGGCGGCCTGGCCGGTCACACCGCCTGGTGTCTCGACGACCACCGGTGCGCCGGCCGCCCGGATCACCGCCACCACCAGCTCCGGGTCGATCGTCCCGCCGCCCAGGTTGTCGTGACGGTCCTGGCCGGAGTTGAACGCGCCCTTGGAGTTGTTGGCGTGCACCAGGTCGATCCGCCCGGTGATCGCCTTGACCCGGTCGACCAGGCCGAGCAACTCCTCGCCACCCGCGTACGCGTGGCAGGTGTCCAGGCAGAAGCCGACCTCGTAGTCACCGACGGCGTCCCAGAGTCGGGCGAGCGCGTCCAGCCGTCGGGCGCAGGCGTTGTCGCCGCCGGCGGTGTTCTCGATCAGGACCGGAACGCCGAAGCCGCCGGAGTCCGCCGCGTACGCGAAGGTCTTGCGCCAGTTGTCGAAGCCGACGGCGAGGTCGTCGCCGGCGTTGACGTGCCCGCCGTGGACGATCAGGCCCTTGGCGCCGATGGCGGCGGCAGCGTTGGCGTGCCCGAGCAGCAGCTTGCGACTCGGGATCCGGATGCGGTTGTTGAGCGTGGCCACGTTGATGACGTACGGCGCGTGCACGTAGAGGTCGACCTCAGCGGCGCGCAGCCGCTCGGCATCTTCGCGAGGCTTGGGCGCCTTCCAACCCTGTGGGTCCGCGAGGAAGAACTGCACGGTCTCGGCGGACCGGGCGGCCGCCTCCGCCAGCGGGTCGGTCGAGTCGACGTGGGCTCCGATACGCATGCGAGCGAGCCTACGTCGCGACCCCGACCGGCGGGGCGACGGCCGGGGCGGTGTCGCGTCACCGGAGGGACCGACGATCGTTGATGGGTTTGAACCGGCGACCAGTATCCCGGTGCCGCCAGCGGCGCGAGCGTCGCACACGGCGACCGGCGGTCGACGGCCGACAGCGAGGTCACCCCCGCGG
Source organism: Micromonospora sp. NPDC127501 (assembly GCF_040302185.1). Taxonomy (NCBI): domain Bacteria; kingdom Bacillati; phylum Actinomycetota; class Actinomycetes; order Micromonosporales; family Micromonosporaceae; genus Micromonospora; species Micromonospora sp. NPDC127501. Next base: position 569,852 of record NZ_JBEORJ010000002.1, read on the forward strand.
CGCGGCCCGGCGCAGCGGGGGCGACCCCATCGCACACCAGTACCGAGCGACGGCGAATCTCGGAGAATTGTGCTTTTCCCCCCGACAAGGTACGAGTCCTGTTGTATCGTCAGATAACAACACGATAAAGCTCCGCGGGGCGTCTTCGGTCCAACCTCATCGGTGTGGTCGTTCCTCCCCAGGTCCCACCCAAGGAATGCGGACCGGACGCCCCGCGGCCTCGTAGACGGGGGTCCACCACCGACCAATGACGGTCGGACGGTGGGCCCCCGTCGGCTCGTCCGGGTCCGGACCCCACCACCCCGGGCATGATCGTTGGGACCGGGTATCCTGGTCAGGTTGTCCGCGTCCGGCCGGGTTCCCTCGGCGCGTGCGGGCAGCGACACAAGACCTCCTGCCACGGAAGGACCGTGGCCGCTTAGCCCACAGGAGGTGAGCACGTCTTGCGTCACTACGAACTAATGGTCATCCTCGACTCCAGCCTCGAGGAGCGCACCGTCGCACCGTCGCTCGACACGTACCTGAACGTGATTCGGACCGCGGGTGGCTCGGTTGAGAAGACCGACGTGTGGGGCCGTCGGCGCCTCGCGTACGAGATCAACAAGAAGGCCGAAGGCATCTACGCCGTCATCGACCTGCAGGCCACGCCTGCTGCGGTGGCCGAGCTGGACCGTCAGCTCCGGCTCAACGAGTCCGTGCTGCGCACCAAGGTCATCCGACCGGAAATGCGCTAGAGCATCCAACCCCGGTTCGTCCGGATCAGCCTCCGCGACTCTGTCGTACGGCTCTGCGAGCCTGTACGACGAGACGCTGAGTGCGCGAGGAGATGGTCATGGCAGGAGACACCACCATCACGGTCATCGGCAATCTGACCGATGACCCCGAGTTGCGGTTCACCCCCTCCGGGGCTGCGGTCGCCAAGTTCCGAGTCGCTTCGACGCCCCGTTTCATGGACAAGGCGTCGAACGAATGGAAGGACGGCGAGCCGCTGTTCCTCGCATGCACCGTGTGGCGGCAGGCCGCCGAGCACGTCGCCGAGTCGCTGCAGCGTGGCGCTCGGGTGATCGTGTCGGGCCGGCTGCGTCAGCGGTCGTACGAGACCCGCGAGGGTGAGAAGCGCACTGTCATCGAGCTTGAGGTCGACGAGATCGGCCCGTCGCTGCGCTATGCCACGGCGAAGGTGCAGAAGATGTCCCGCTCCGGCGGTGGCGGCGGCGGCTTCGGTGGCGGCGGTGGCGGTGGCAACCAGGGTGGCGGCGGAGGCAACTTCGACGACCCCTGGGCTTCGGCTGCTCCTTCTCCCGCGCGTGCCGGTTCGGGCGCCAATTTTGACGAGGAGCCACCGTTCTAATGGCGCCTAGCGCTCGCGATCGCAAACCAGGAGCACGTGCAACGGCCAAGGCTGCGGCACTGCGCAAGCCCAAGAAGAAGGTGAACCCGCTCGACAAGGACGGGATCGCCTACATCGATTACAAGGACACCGCGCTGCTGCGCAAGTTCATCTCCGATCGCGGCAAGATCCGCGCTCGTCGGGTGACCGGCGTGACCTCGCAGCAGCAGCGGCAGATCGCCCGTGCGGTCAAGAACGCCCGTGAGATGGCGCTCCTGCCGTACACGGCCACCACCCGCTGAGAGGAGGCACCGATATGAAGATCATCCTGACTCAGGAAGTGTCCGGGCTCGGTGCCCCGGGCGACATCGTCGAGGTCAAGAACGGCTACGGCCGTAACTACCTGCTGCCGCAGGGCTTCGCGATCGCCTGGACCAAGGGCGCGGAAAAGCAGGTCACGGTCATCAAGCGGGCCCGTGGGGCCCGCGAGATCCGCGACCTCGACCACGCCAACGAGGTCAAGGCTCAGCTTGAGGGTCTCAAGGTCAACCTGAAGGTCCGCGCCGGCGACGGCGGACGGCTCTTCGGCTCGGTCACCCCGGCCGAGATCGTGGACGCCGTCAAGGCGGCCAGCGGCCCGGTCCTCGACCGGCGTCGGCTGGAGGTGCCCGGTCACATCAAGTCGACCGGCACCTACCCGGTGAAGATCAAGCTGCACCCCGAGGTGACCGCAGCGTTCAACCTGAACGTCGTTCAGGGCTGACGTCCCCAACACCACCACGAGGGCCCGCACCGAGCGATCGGTGCGGGCCCTCGTGCGTACGTCGTCCAACCGGCACTGCCCGGGCCAAGACGGTCGCCACCGGGCATGCCCCGACCCGCCGCCCAGTGGGGCCCGACCTGCCTCCCCGCCCAGCGCAGGCCCCGACCCGACGCCCGCCCGAGCCGGACCCGGCCTGCCGACGGGTCACCCGATGGGCTGGCCCGTCACCGCGCTGATCAGCACCGTGGAGAGGCCACCGCCCACCACCGCGGCGGCAACCGCGATGGTCGCCGAGCGCCACGTCGTGCCCACCCGCCGCAGCAGCGCCGCCACCACCAAGCTGCTCACCAGAGCCAGACCGAAGCGCGGCGAACCGGCCAGGAGTGACTCCAGCGCGCGGGACCGGGCGGACTCACACCCGCCCCCGCTGATGTCGGTCACACAACCAGCCGGCGCCTGGCTGTCCAACGTCAACAACCAAACGAAGATCAGCATCGCCGGCACCAGGTAACAGGCCGCCGTGTACAGCAGCGGCCGGACGGACCCACCCGGATCCGGGTCCAGCAGGTCGTCCTCCAGACGCCGGGCCCAGGCACCCGTGGCCGCCGACTCGACCCGCCGACGTACCGACGCCGTTCCCACCGCCGGCCGGTCCGCCCTACGTCGGGGCGTACCCGGACGCGGCGCGCCCGTACGCGGCGCAGGCGCGCTGCGCGGCCGTGGGGCGGTGTATCCCACCACCGGAGACCGGGGTGCCGACGTCGTCGGATCCATCCAACGCGGGTCGTCATCGGCCAACCGAGTGCCGGACCAGAACCCGTCATCCCGGCTCGGCCACCCCTCGGCCGCAACCGAGCGATCGGAGCGCGGCGCCAGCGTACGGTCCCACTGGTCGTCCTCGATCGCGGACCGCTCCCACTGGCCGGTGCGGTCCGACCGTTCCCAACCACCGACGCTCTCCACCGCCGACCACTGCCCGCTCAGGTCCCCGCTGTCCGCGTCGGCCGTCGGCGGCCACGCGTGCACGCCCGAGGCGTCCCACGGGTCCACCGCGGGCGGGTACGACGGTTCGGGCTCCGCCACCCGGTCCGATCCGCGGGCCCACGGGTCGGCTGCCGGACGTGACCAGGACTCCTCCGCCGCACGGCGGCTACGCCGACTGGGACGGCTCGGCTCCTGGTCCGGCACCTGCTCGCTCTTGGCGGACTCCGGCTCCCCGCCCGACCAGATCACCTGCGGACGGCCAACGGGCGCGCGGCGGGGACGTCGGTCCGAGACAGCGCCGGAGACCGGCTCGCCCTCCCCGGCATCGGCCCGCCGGCGGCCGGAGTAACCCTGCTCCTGCGGCCGGTCGAGCGTCCACTCTCGGGTGTGGTCCGAGTCCGGCGCCGGGCCGATCGCTGCCTGATCCCGTCGACGCGGCTCGCTGCCCCGCCGCCGAGCACTCGACGACCCGGCCGACCGTCGGCCTGCCCCGGAGATCGGCCGCTCGGGCTCGTCCTCGTCGTCGTCCGGTGCCGCGTGGCGACCACCGCCGTCCGCGTGCCGGACCCCGGACTCCACCGCCCACCGGGGCAGGTAGGCGTCGACAGGCTCGTCCTGGCCGCGGTCCAACGCACGCCGCCTGCTGGAGGTGCGGTAGCGCCCGTCCTCGTCGTACGGGTCAACCGGAACAGACGCCGCGCGCTCACCCCACGAGGCGGTTGGCTGGCGCTCGCGCGGGCTGCCATCGCCGCGTCCCCAGTCCCGGTAATTCACGGCCGGAGTGTGACCCTTCTGAACCGAAAGCGGAATCCGCTGTCCAGGTGTAGCCGTTCGCTGGAGATAGTACGGGACGATCGTGTCACAGGCCCGACCGAAATATTCTCCTCCACAGGCTGGGGAGCATGTTCTGGCAGGTCAGCGACTTGTGGCCGAGAATTCCCCAATGGTTATCCACAGGCTGTGCACACGCTGCGCACATGCTGTCCACCGGGATCCACAGGTTGTCCCGAGGCTCGTCCACCGGCGTTGTTGAGTCTCTGACCTCGGGGTCCGTATGGTTGGCCCTCGACCGCCGGCGATGGCCCCCGATCGACCGGCCCGGTCGGAGGAGAAGTGTCGTACCCCAGCGGTAGAGCTGGGGTTGGATCCGGCGCAGTGGAGGGGGGACCCGTGTCGGTCACCGACGACATGCGGGCAGAGCCACGCTCCGGCGGAGGCCAGCCACCCGCGCAGCGGGATGGCCAGTTCGACAAGACCCCGCCCCAGGACGTCGCGGCCGAGCAGTGCGTCCTCGGCGGCATGCTGCTCTCCAAGGACGCCATCGCCGACGTCGTCGAGATCCTCAAGACCAACGACTTCTACCGGCCGGTGCACGCCACCATCTTCGACATCATCCTCGACATCTACGGCCGGGGTGAGCCGGCCGACTCGATCACGGTCGCGGCGGCGCTCGCCGACTCCGGGGATCTGGTACGCATCGGTGGCGCACCGTACCTGCACACACTCATCGCCAGCGTGCCCACCGCCGCCAACGCCGCCTACTACGCCCGGATCGTCAGCGAGCGGGCGGTGCTACGCCGACTGGTCGAGGCCGGCACGAAGATCGTGCAGCTGGGCTACGGCACCGCCAGCGGTGGTAGCCGCGACGTGGACGACGTCGTCGACCTCGCCCAGCAGGCCGTGTACGACGTCACCGAACGGCGGGTCAGCGAGGACTTCGCGGTCCTGGCCGACATGTTGCAGCCGACGCTCGACGAGATCGAGGCGGTGGGGGCGACCGGCGGCATGATGACCGGCGTGCCGACCGGCTTCAGCGACCTGGACCGACTGCTCAACGGCCTACACGCCGGACAGTTGATCATCGTGGCCGGAAGGCCCGGTTTGGGCAAATCGACGGCTAGCATGGACTTTGCCCGAAATGCTGCTATTCGCGCCAACCAGGCGGCAGCCATCTTCTCGCTGGAAATGAGCAAGGTCGAGATCGTCATGCGGCTGCTCTCCGCCGAGGCGCGGGTGCCGCTGCACGTGCTGCGCAGCGGTCAGCTCTCCGACGACGACTGGACCAAGCTGGCCCGGTGCATGGGCGAGATCAGCGAGGCGCCGCTCTTCGTCGACGACACGCCGAGCATGAACCTGATGGAGATCCGGGCCAAGGCTCGGCGGCTCAAGCAGCGGCACGACCTCAAGATGATCGTGGTCGACTATCTCCAGCTGATGACCTCACCGAAGCGCACCGAGAGTCGTCAGCAGGAGGTCGCGGACCTGTCCCGTGGCCTCAAGCTGTTGGCCAAGGAGGTCGAGTGTCCGGTGATCGCGGTCAGTCAGCTGAACCGTGGCCCCGAGCAGCGCACCGACAAGCGACCTCAGCTGTCCGACTTGCGTGAGTCTGGCTCAATCGAGCAGGACGCCGACGTTGTCATCCTTCTGCACCGCGACGACTACTACGACAAGGAGTCGCCGCGGGCCGGGGAGGCGGATTTTATAATTGCTAAGCATCGAAATGGACCGACCGACACCGTGACCGTCGCGGCCCAATTGCATCTATCGAGATTTGTGGACATGGCCATCGGATGAGCGACACGGGCTCTCGTCTTTCGGCGGCGCAAATCAAGGCGGTTGTTGAACGTGCGCAGACGGGCGAGAGTCTGACTCGAATTGCGAACTCATACGGCGTCAGCAGGCAGGCTGTCCGTGGCCTACTGAAAAGGCGGGGCGTACCCGCTCGGTCGAGAGCGAAGTTGGCCGAACCGGAACGCTCAGAGGCGGTCAGACAATACGCCGAAGGTCGGTCCATAGCCGAAGTGGCAAAGAACTTTGGTTTCACCGAGCCAGGGATGCGCGGCCTGTTGGTCCGCCGTGGCGTTGTGCTCCGGAGGACCGTGCACACGCTTCGGCACGACGCGTTCGACCTGTTGACACCAGAGGCCTGCTACTGGCTCGGGTTTCTCTTCGCCGACGGATGCGTGACCTACCGGACGGGCCATCTCCCGCAGATCTCCGTAGGTCTTGCCCAGCGGGACCGCGAACACCTTGCCTCGCTGCGCACCTTCCTGGGTTCGACCAGTAGCATTTCAGCACCAAGTCCCACGCACGGCTCGTGCCAGTTCTCGGTGCGCTCGACCCGCCTTGCCGAGCGCATGGTGGCGCTAGGGAGGTATGACGGACCGCTTGACGAACGGCTGACCGAATCACGCGACTTTTGGCGCGGCGTCGTCGACGGCGATGGCTCAATCGGTCAATACCGTCGACCGAATCCTAGCCAATCGACGTTCTCTCAATTCAGGTTGGTAGGTAGCAAGCGCCTACTCGATTCGTTTGCGGCCTTCCTTGAGAGGAATGGTATCGATGGTCTTTCTGTTCGCCCGCACAAAACGATCTACACGATCGGTACAACCTGTGCGCCTGCTGAGAAGATAGTGGCTATGTTGTACTCGGAAGCGACCGTCGCGTTGACGCGGAAAGCCGAGATCGCGAAGAAGATGCTCGGCAGCTCATAGTGCCTTCGGCTTGATTCTTGTTTCTCTCAATGGGAAGGACGGAGGGTCAGCCGAGCAGTGGGAACCAGCCCGCCGACTCACCAAGTTCCAGCCGGTCCCGGTCGGTCAGCGGTACGCGCCCGGTGGCCTTCAGCAGGAAGTCGTGGTCGTCCCACGCGCTGGGTCGAACGGTGTCGTCGCTGAGCAGGCCGTCCATGGTCGCTACCGCGATGCGTACCGCCAGTGGGCCGGGCGGCGGCGCGTCGGGCAGTTCCAGTGTCAGGTCCAGGTGGTGGACGGCGGCCTCGGTGGTCAGGGTGGCGAGGAAATCCGGTACGCGCAGCACGTGTCCCTGGGTGGTCACGTACCCCTCGGGGTCGGCTGACGTGGCGGCGCGGACCGCCGCCGGCGCGGTGTCCCGCCAGAGCTCGACGATCCCGGTCGGACGGTCGAAGGCGGCAGCCGATCGCCGGACCCACCAGGCGTGCCCGGCGGCCTCGTCGTCGTTGCCGGGAAAGTCACGCCAGTAACTCACGTCGTCGACGTCGGCGGGACCGTCGACGGGGCTGGCCAGGGTGACGAGTGCCCGCTGGGCATCGCCGAGCACGTGCAGGAGCAGGTCGGCGATGAGCCAGCCCCGGCAGCGGGTGGCTCGTTGCAGGCCGGCATCGTCCAGGCGACCGACCACCGCGGTGATCCCGTCGTACGCCTGGGCCAGCGCCTCGTCCGGTCGGATCACGGTCATGCGATTCAGCCTCGCACGAAGCATCGCGCCCGCCAACGATCAATGGCCCGGGTGGTGTGCCCGGGCCGACGCGTGATCGACCCGGGCGCGAGGTCGGCTTGGGCTCAGCCGAACATCTCGTCGAGGAAGCCCTTGCGCTTCTTCTGCCGGTAGTGGCCGTGGTAGCCGTGGTGTTGCTGCTGCTGGTGGCCGTAGGCCGGCTGCGGCGGGTAGCCGTGGGCGGGCGGGGGCGGCGGCGGGACGGCGCCGTAACCGGGCTGGTGCGGCGGGGGCGGCGGGGGCGGGTAGCCGGCCGGCTGTTGCGCGGGGTGCCCTGGCGCGCCGCCGGTCTGTTGGCGGCTCCAGTTGGCCTCCGCCTCGAACAGCTTCTCCAGCTCGCCGCGGTCCAGGAAGATGCCTCGGCACTCCCCGCACTGGTCGATGACGACGCTGCTGCGCTCGTACTGGCGCATTTCTCCGTGACACTTGGGACAGGTCAGGCTATTCATCGCCCGACGGTACCTGAGGGACCTATGCAGTTGCTGTGAGCGCCTCGGTGACTTCTTCGTCGGACACCTCGTGGAAGTCGTCGTAGTAGACGCTGACCGCGCCGAAGTCCGCCGGGCGTTGCGCGCAGATGACCTGGTCGGCCTCGGCGGCGAGCAGTTCGTACGCCTCCTGCGCGCCGACCGGGACCGCGACGACGACGCGGTGTGCCCCGAGTTGGCGGACGACCTCGACGGCTACCCGGGCGGTTGCGCCGGTGGCGAGGCCGTCGTCGACGATCACGGCCGTCCGCCCGGTGAGGTCCAGCTGTGGGCGGTCGCCCCGGTAGAGCCGTTCGCGGCGTTCCAGTTCGGCCTGCTCCCGATGGCGGACCTCGGCGATGTCGTCGCTGCTGAGTCGGCTGGCCACCGCGTCGTTGAGCACCTGGACACCGCCCGGCCCGAGTGCGCCGAAGGCGACCTCCCGGGCCCACGGCATGCCGAGCTTGCGGACGACCAACACGTCCAGTGGTGCGCCGAGGCGTTCGGCGACGACCCGGGCGACCGGCACGCCGCCACGGACGAGGCCCAGGACGACGACGTCCGGTTCGCCGATGAGTGCGGTGAGCCGTTCGGAGAGCACCCGGCCGGCGTCGGCCCGGTCGCGGTACGTGGTCATGCCTTCAGGTTTACGCCCTGACGTGCCGTTCCGCTCGGAAGTTAGGCCGAAGTGGTCCGACCGGACCCCTCATCGGCAACCGCGGCGGTCGGTGTGTCGCCCGGGCGGTGCAGGGCGGGAGCCCAGGTCAGCAGGGCCAGCGGGTACAGCAGGTAGCCGAAACGGGTCGAGGGCATCAGAGCGATGGCGGCGAGCAGCCCGTACCCGCAGATGAGCGCGGTGGCGACGGCGGTGCGGGGCGGGCGGCGGGCGAGCCGGACGGCGATGGCCACTCCGGCGGCGACCAGCAGTCCGGCGGCGATCAGCCGGCCGGCGGGTAGCGCGCTGGCGATCAGGTAGCCGGGGAACGGGGACTGTGCGGGGCTGGTGACCAGCCCGTGGCCGAGGGGGAAGCGCAGCACGTTCTCGGTGAGGGCGTCGCGGTCCACCAGCAGCGCCGGCAGTAGTGCGGCGATGGGCAGTCCGATGGCGCCGACAGCGACTCGGGTGCCGGCGCGTCGGGTCAGGCCCCAGACGATCAGGACCAGGGCGACCGGCCACGCGAACAGCTTCAGCGCGCCGGCGAGCCCGACCGCGAGGCCGGCCCGGCCGGGTCGGTCGGCGGCGGCGAACGCGAGGGCCAGCAGGCAGAGCGCGAGTACGGGTAGGTCGTCGCCGCCGGTGGCGAGGGTGAGGGCGCAGATCGGCAGTACGGTGGCGGCCTGCACGCCGCGCAGGAGGGCGGCGTCCCGCCGGTGGGTCGCGGCGGTGGTGGCCCGATCGGAGGTGGCCTGGCCGGCGGTGGCCTCGCCCGTGGTGGCCGGTTTCCTGCGTAGGGCAGCCACGGCCAGGGCGAGGGCCAGGGCGGTGCCCAACGCGAACCAGACCCGGGAGTCGGTCCACCAGGTGTCAAGCAGCGCCCTGGGCAGGCCGAACATCGCCATGCCGGGCTGGTACGGGGTGTAGCCCATCAGTTGCTCGCCCGGTGGCAGGGCGGCGATGGCGTCGGGTCCGAGGTATGGCGTGCCGTGTTCCAGGAGGCGGCTGCCAGCCTGCTCCACGACCAGCACCTCCTCCTGGGCCCGGTCGGTGCGCCCACCGGCCCGGTCGATGCTCTGCCAGGCGAGGGGCAGCAGTGTGGTGGTGGCCCAGGCGAAACCGGTGACCGCCCAGCGGGCTGGCAGACCGGTCAGCCGGGAGGTTGGAAAGCGTCGACGCAGTAGAAGTTGGGCGATCACAGTCAGCGTCGCGAGCAGGTAGCCGACGGCGGCGACCGCGCCCCAGGCGCGGTGCGGCAGCAGGGTGGACGTGACGGCGGTGATCGCGGCGAAGGTGGCCGACACGGCGTAGAGGCCCAGGTCGAGGGCGAGTCCGCCGGCGGCGTTGTCGAGCGTGCGCCAGTGCCAGCGACTGCGGTGGGCGGTCGGGTCGTCGACGATCACGCGCGACAGTCTGGCAGACCGGGCTGCCCGCGCAGCGGGGCGATGCCTGCTCAGGCGGGCAGGTGTGGCAGGCGGTCGGGCTTGGAGCGGCCGGCCTGGCGGCGGTTCTGGCTCAACCGGATCACCGCCCCGGTGTCGTGCAGCGGCGCGGCGAGGGTGCCCGGTCGGCCGCCCGAGCCGCGCTGCATCGCCGCGAGCAGGGTGCCGGACGGCATCGGCCGGGCGAACAGATGCCCCTGGCCGGCGACGCAGCCCAACTCCCAGAGGGCCCGTCGCTGCGGCTCGCTCTCCACCCCCTCGGCCACCACGTCCAGGTCGAGGCTGCGACCCAGGTCGAGGGTGGAGCGGATGACGGCGGCGGCCTCCGCCGAACTCTCCATCGTCGTCACGAAGCTCCGGTCGATCTTCAGCTCGTGAACCGGGATTCGGGAGAGCAGCGACAGTGAGGAGTAGCCGGTGCCGAAGTCGTCCAACGCCAACCGGACCCCCTCGTCGCGTAGTCGGCTGAGCACCCGGTCGACCACGTCGAGTTGGCTGAGGGTCAGCGTCTCGGTCAACTCCAGGACCAGCCGGTCCGGTGGGAGGTCGTGGGCGCGGAGGCGGGCCAGCACCGAGCCCGGGAACCGTGCGTCGAGCAGGCTGCGCGGGGACACGTTGACCGCGACCGGTACGTCGAAGCCGGCGTCGCGCCAACTCACCGCCGCGATCAGCGCCTGGTCGAGGATCGCTTCGGCGAAGGCCGGTAGCAGGCCGGACCGTTCCACCGCCTCCAGGAACCGCAGCGGGTCGATCAGGCCGTGGGTGGGGTGGTGCCAGCGGGCCAGGGCCTCAGCGCTGGTCACCTCACCGGTGCCCAGGTCGACGATCGGTTGGAAGTTGACGACGAACTCGTGGTCGGCGACCGCGCGCGGTAGGTCACCGCCGAGGGTGAGGCGACCGAGGTCGGCGGTGTCGCGGGTCGGGGCGTACGTGGAGATCCGCTGCCCGGCCCGCTTCGCCTGGTACATGGCCACGTCGGCGCGGCGCAGCAACTCGGCCATGCCGCCGTTGGACGGGGCGCCGGAGATTCCGCCGCTGGCTTCGACGCTGATTCGCATGCCGTCCAGATCGAACGGCTCGTGCAGGGCGGCGAGCAGCGTCTCGGCCCGGTGCGCGGCGACCGCCGGGGCCGGCAGACCGCGCATGAGTACGGCGAACTCGTCGCCGCCGAGGCGGGCCACCAGGTCGCTCGGCTGGGCCGCACCCCGCAGCCGGTCGGCCACCTGCACCAGCACCTGGTCGCCAGCGGCGTGCCCGAGCGTGTCGTTGACCTCCTTGAAATGGTTGAGGTCGATCAGCACCAGCGCGGTCACCCCGTCGGCATGGCGGGTGCTCAACTGTTCGGTGCCCTCGTCGAGGAGGTGCCGGCGGTTGGCCAGGCCGGTCAGCGCGTCGTGCGAGGCCGCGTACGCGTGCTCGTCGGCGACCCGGGCCAGTTCGGCGTACGCCTGGGCGTTGCGCACGGCGGTGCAGAGCGCGGAGGCGAAGGTCCGCAGGGTGTACTGCTCCCGCTCGGAGAGCTGCACCGGGCCGCGGAAGCGCAGGCGAAGCATGCCGACGTCGACCGTCCGGTCGTGGCCTTCCAACGGTGCGGGGACGACCGTGCGGTCCACGTCGGTGGGCGTGCCGGTCGGGCCGTCGAAGGTGATGCCGCCGGTGCCGCCGCGTACGGTGCGGCCGCCGTCGCGCAGCTCGATCTCGACTTCGTCGGCGGAGAACAACTCGGCGGCCTGGGTGACGGCGGTGGTGAGGACGTTGTCCAGGTCGACCACGTTGAGCGCGTCGGTGGTGCGGGCGAGACGCTGCCACGCCTGCTGCTCCGTGCGGGAACGGATCCTCGTGGAGTAGGTCAGGTGCAGGCTGAACACGAGTGGCGGGACGGTCAACAGGAGCTTGAGGTTCGCGTCGAGGATCAGCAGCGTGCAGACCACCACGACGAACCGCACGGCGAACCCGGCGAGTCGAAGGTCGAGGTTGGTCCGGAACTGCTTCGAAATCTTGGTCCTGGAAGCCAGCGCGATGACCGGGATGGCTAGTAGATCGTCCAGCAGTGCCGCAACCAGGTAGGAGAGAGCCACCGACACGATCAGCGTGACTGTGCTCCCGGGTGGCCAGGTCCAGGCTGTCGTCGCCAACGTGAGGCCGGCACCCCAGGCCACGATGACGTTCTTGCCCACGCTGAATGCCAGCTTGATGGGCGGCAGGCGGAGCGAGGCGAACGTGATGCCCACCGCGGTGCAGAGCACTACCGAGTGGACCGGAGCGATGGCGAGGCCGACGATGATCGCAGCCTCGGTCCAGCTGATCGAATGGGTGGTGGACCGGATCCGCACTCTGGCCTTGACCAGGGTGCCCAGAGCGATCGCGACGGTGAGCACGACGAGGATCGCGGTATCGCTCGGAGTGGCGGTCGTCGCGGTGCGCGCCGCGGGCGGTAGTGAGGCGGCCGTGATGACGGCCGCTACAACGACGACGAGACCGACGAGCAGCCGTAGCTGTCGCTCGGTCTCAATCTCTCGTCGCTGAGGAAGGGTCATACCACTCCCGAAGGGCCGCCTCCGCTGTGCTCGTAGCCTATCGCTCGGGCTCGTGCACGTCCCCCGTCAACTTTCAGTTCCACTCGCTGCCGCGCATCGTCGTACCCCCTTCTCTGCTGTGCCATTTCGAAGACCACCCCAAGGGGAGCTCTTCATCCGAAAGGCAGCTTAAGAGAAGGATCGACGGCTTAGAAGAAATAAATGTCGGTATGCGCAACATTAGCCAAGTTGAAGCCCTTTTATCACGTTCTGTCCATCGCTGCTGAACACAGTGCGGTCAGCTTGCCGACTTCGGATTCGTTGGCACCTTGCAAGTGTGGAAGATGCGTGGCGCGGCTACGGGTTCCGTTGTTGCTCAGTCTGGTGCCCCTTCAGGAGTTGCCTCATCCGGAGTTTGGACAAGCGTAAGGCCGCCATGGGCAGAGTTGACGTGGTCGGGGTGTCCGGCGCGGTAGTGAATGATGCCGGCCCTGGCCTCAGGCCGAAGCGGTGGCGGTGGGATATTCGCGTCACTGCGGGCAGTCATGCAACTTGCTGGTGACACGGTGCGGTCTTCGATTGCCAATCGCGCAGCTCCTGGTATTCCTGAGGGTGCCCGGGGTCGTCCGCTTCGTTCTGTGAGCGCAAAGTCACCGATTCGAGGGCCGTAGACTCCATTGCGTGATCGGCTGAGTACCTGGCATGGCTGGAGTGGGCGGGTGGAGATTCAGGTTCTGGGCGGCCTTTCGGTGCAACTCCCTACCCACAAGCTGCGCCTTGGCACACCCAAGCAGCAGACAATCTTCGCGATGCTCACCGTTCAGCCCGAGCGACTTGTGACTGTTGACGACCTCGTCGATGAGCTATGGGCCGATCGCCCACCGCGATCAGCCGTGGCTAATGTGCGTACCTACGCCGCCAATCTGCGCCGGGCTTTCGAGGCTTTCCCGGCCGGCAGCGGTGCCATCGAGCGCCAGCGCAGCGGCTATCGGCTCGTAGTCGACCCGGAACGGGTCGACATCTTTCGCTTCGAGTTGGAACGGAACGCCGGTCGGGAAGCGCTGACGGGTGGCCACCTGGACCGTGCCCGCGAGCTGCTGGGGCGCGCCCTGGCTCGATGGCGGGGACCGATGCTCGCTGGCGTACCGCTCGGGCCCGTCCTCACCTCCCGAGCTGTCGCGGCCGAGGAGGAGCGGCTGTTGACCGTGGAACTTCTTGCCGACGTCCACCTGAGATCGGGCCGGGACGACCTGGCGATTGCGCTGTTGCGGGAGGTGGTGGCCCGCCATCCTCTGCGCGAGCCGGCCTACGTCCTGCTCATGCGTGCCCTGCACGAGCGCGGGGACAACGCGGAGGCGCTGGCGGTGTACGACGAGATCCGAACAACGCTGACCACGGAGTTGGGTGTCGGCCCCGGGGGCAATCTCGAGGAGTTGCGCCGCTCCATCGTCGCGGCGATGTCGCGCCCCGGTTCGGCGCGTGCCGCCGTACGGGTTCGCGGACCCGACGGGGCGCGCCCGCTAGGGGCGGGGGCGGCGGCCAGCGCTGCACCGGAGCCGGCGGCTCAGATCAGCCCAGTGGATCACCTTCCCCGAGCTGTCACCGACTTCGTCGGCCGAGCGGACGTGGTGTGGCGGCTGCTGGCGGAGACCCGGCGGGTCGAGGAGCGGGTGCCCGCCGTACACATCATCGACGGCATGGCGGGCAGTGGGAAGACGACCCTCGCCGTGCACCTCGCCCGTCGGCTGTCCGATCGATACCCGGACGCCGCGCTGTTCATCGACCTGTGCGGGCACGGTGACAAGAACCGGATCGAGCCTGCGGGTGCTTTGTTCACCCTGCTTCGACAGCTTGGGGTGCCGGCCGACCGGGTTCCGGTGGAGTTCGACGACAGAGTCGAGTTGTGGCGACAGGAGCTGGCCCGCCGCAGGGCAGTGGTGATCCTCGACAACGCCGCGAGCAGCGAGCAGATCATGCCCCTGCTGCCGGCCGAGCCGACCACAGTTGTGTTGGTGACCTCGCGACGACGGCTGTCCCACCCGGATGCCGGGCCGTCGCGGACGCTGCCGGTGATGAGCCCGCAGGAGAGCGTGGATCTGCTCCGCCTGAGCGTCGGTCGGGACCGGGTCGAGGCCGAGCCGGATGCCGCCGCCGAGGTGGTGCGCCGGTGCGGGTACCTCCCACTGGCGATCCGATTGGCCGGTGCCAGGCTGGCGCATCGGCGCGGCTGGCGACTGGCGGACCTGGTCGAGCAGATGGCTGGCGATGCTCCGGTGCTGCACCATCTCGCTCAGGAGGAGAGCACTGTCACGGGGGCCTTCGCTGCCTCCTATGAACCGCTTCCACCTTCGACCAAGCTTGTCTTCCGATTCCTGGGTCTGTACCCCGGCAGCCGCTTCAGCGTGCCGGCGGTCGCCGCACTGACCGGCCTGACGATCACGGAAGCTCGCGCGGCGCTCGACGACCTCGTCGATCGGAACCTGGTCGAGGACCTGGACTCGACGCGATATCGACTGCACGACCTCATGCGGCAGTACTCCATCGATCTGTGCTCGGGTACCGACTCGTCGAACGACCGCCGAGGTGGACTGGCTCGACTGTTCGACTTCACGCTGGAGGCCGTCCTGAAGGTCGCCGACCTGCTGGAGTCGGGCGTCATCAGATCCCAGGTGACGCACATTCCGACCGGACAGCTCGAGCTCGTCGAGGCCATCGGGGAGCCGACCACCGACTGGTTGGAGGCCGAGCGGACGGACCTGGTGACGATGGTGTCGTCGGCACGCGAGTCAGGGTTCCACCAGCACTGCTGGCAACTGGCCCGCGCTCTCTGGCGTTTCTGCTACATCCGCGGTTACTTCGAAGACATCATCCTGACCCATCGTCATGGACTGGAGGCGGCGGAGGCTGCCGGGGACACCGATGCGCTCGCGCTGATGAACAACTACCTGGCATCCGCCTACGTCCGCACCGGAAACAAGCAGGGGGCACTCGACCACCTGACCCGCTCGGTCGAGCTCTCCCGCCACTCGCGGGACGTCCTGAACCCGGCCCGGTACCGCGCGAACCTCGCCGCTGTCTACTGGTGGAGCGGTCACCTGTCCGAGTCGGTGAAGCTCGGCTTCGCGTGTCTGCGCGACTACAAGGTGTACGGAAATGTCGGCGGGTCCATCCTGCTGCCGAATCTCGGTCTGGCGCTCTCGGCCCTGGGGCGTTACGAGGAGGCGTTGCGGATACACCGCCTGCACCTCGCGTGGGCCCGAACGAACTCCGACGAGTTCCACACGCTCAACGCTCTCAGCCACATCGGCGCCGTGCGTCTCCGAATGGGTGACCTTCCGCAGGCGATCCGGATTCTCCTGGCCTCGTTGGCGCTGCGCGATCGTACCGGCCACCGGTATGCCGAGGCCGAGGTGCGCAACGACCTCGGGATCGCCTATCGCGGTCTGGGTCGTCTGGTGGAGGCCCAGCAGGAGCACGAGTTGGCTCGGAAGCTGTCGATCGTTTCGGGGGAGCGACACGTGGAGGCGGCTGCGCTCAACGAACTCGGCCGCACCCTGCTGGCGCAGGGTCGGGGCGGCGAGGCGTTCGAGGTGCACCAGGAGGCGTTGCGGTTGGCCACTCGGATCGCGCACCCCCACGAGCAGGGTCGAGGGTTGGCCGGCCTCGCCGAACACTTCGCCCGCACCGACCCGGCCGAGGCGCGGCGGCACTGGGAGCGGGCGTTGGCGATCTTCCGGCGGATGGGCGTGCCGGAGCGCTTCGAGGCTGAACGTCGCCTCGCCGAGTTGACTGGCGCGACAGTGGTCGCGGAGCGCTGACCAGTCTGAACGGCGCTTATCGATTTCTTATCGGCAGGCCCGGTAACTTGCCGACCGTATCGGCGAACGGGGGAGGTTCTGCCTCTGGGCAGAACCGGGTCGTCGACACGCGCCCGCTGCTGGGTCCCCCCAGCGACCTCGGCGGCGGGTCGGTGAGGGAGGAGCGGCGTCGGGGCCGTTGCGCCGTCAGCACCCGGTGTGTCGTCAGCGTGACGCCGCTCCTTCCGACCGCCGTCGTACCGCACCGATAGGCTCACGACCGTGACCGAACCCGCGCAGCTCAGCCACGTCGATCGCGCCGGCGCGGCCCGCATGGTCGACGTCTCCGCCAAGGCGGTGACGGGTCGGTTGGCCGTCGCGGCCGGCCGTCTGCGGACCACGCCCGAGGTCATCGACCTGTTGCATCGCGACGGGCTGCCCAAGGGTGACGCGTTGGCCGTCGGGCGGCTCGCCGGGATCATGGGGGCCAAACGCACTCCTGATCTGATCCCGCTCTGCCACCCGATCGCCCTGCACGGTGTCACCGTCGACCTGCGGCTGACCGCCGACACTGTGGAGATCACGGCCACTGCCCGCACGGCCGACCGGACGGGCGTGGAGATGGAGGCACTGACTGCGGTTGCCGTCGCCGGTCTCGCCCTGGTCGACATGGTCAAGGCGGTCGACCCGGCGGCCTCGGTGGAGGCGGTCCGGGTGCTGCGCAAGGAGGGCGGCAAGACCGGCGAGTGGGTTCGGCCGGAGGATCGGCCGTGATCAGGGCCCGGGTGATCGTCGCTTCCAACCGGGCCGCGGCCGGTGTCTACGCCGACACCAGCGGGCCGTTGCTCGTCGCCGGCCTGCGTGAGCTGGGCTGCCAGGTCGACGACCCGGTGGTGGTGCCCGACGGTGAGCCGGTCGGCGATGCTCTGCGGGCCGCCCGCGCCGACGGCGTCGAGGTGGTGCTGACCAGCGGTGGCACCGGAGTGACCCCGACGGATCGGACCCCGGACGTGACCCGGGGCCTGCTGGATTACGAGATCCCCGGCATCGCCGAGGCGATCCGTGCGCACAGTCGCGACCGCGTGCCGACGTCGGTGCTGTCCCGGGGCCTGGCCGGGGTCGCCGGTCGGATGCTGGTGGTCAATCTGCCCGGCTCGACCGGCGGTGCCCGGGACGGCCTGGCCGTTCTCGGGCCGATCCTCGGCCACACCGTCGACCAGCTTCGCGGCGGGGACCACTGACCGGTGCGCGCCAGGCCCGGGCGGGTGTCGGTCCGTGCCGATAGGCTCGGTCGGTGAGCACGGAAACCGCACCCACAGCGGATCGGGTCACCGCACCACCGCCGGCCGGGTGGGAAGAAGCCCGTTCTCGGGTCTACGCGGTCGGTCTGGCCGCCGCGCTGCCCGCCGCCGCCCGACCACTTGTCGACACCGACGGGTCGACCCTGGCCGAGCCGTTGACCACCCGCACCGACCTGCCCGCGTTCCCGACCTCCAGCGTGGATGGCTGGGCGGTGCGCGGCAGTGGGCCGTGGCGCGTCGTCGGCCGGGTCCTGGCCGGCAGCACCCCCGCGCCGCTCACCGAGGACGACACCACCGTCGAGATCGCGACCGGCGCGATGGTGCCCGAGGGCGCCACCGCCGTGCTCCGCGTCGAGGAGTCCGCCGCATCCACCACCGGCCTGATCAGCGGTACTCCCCGGGAGACGCCGGAGTGGCGCAACCCCGGCGAGGAGGCGTACGCCGATGAGGAGTTGTTGCCGGCCGGCACGCCGGTCGACCCGGCGGTGATCGGTCTGGCCGCTGCCTGCGGGCACGACACGCTGCGGGTCCGGCGGGCACCGCGCGCGGCGCTGCTGGTCTTCGGCGACGAACTGCTGACGGCGGGCCCGCCCGCGGCCGGTCGCATCCGCGACGCGCTGGGTCCCGCGGTGCCGGCCTGGCTGCGGCGGTACGGCTGCCAGGTCCGCCCGTCCGACGTGGTCGGCCCGGTGGCCGACACGCTGCCCGCGCACGTGGCGGCCCTCCGTTCGGCGCTGGGCCACGCCGATCTGGTCTGCACCACCGGCGGCACGATGAACGGCCCGGTCGACCACCTGCACCCGACCCTGGAGGCGCTCGGCGCCGACTACGTGGTCAACACGGTGGCGGTCCGCCCGGGCTTCCCGATGCTGCTGGCCCGGCTGACCGGTCCCGACGGGCGAGCCCGGTTCGTGGCCGGGCTGCCGGGCAACCCGCAGTCGGCCATCGTCGCGCTGGTGTCGCTTGTCGCACCGCTGCTCGCCGGCCTCCAGGGCCGGTCGATGCCGGTGCTGCCGCAGGTCACGTTGGCCGAGGCGGTGCCCGGTCGCGGTGACCACACCCACCTGGCGCTGGTCCGACTGGACCGGTCCGCCGGCGTCGCGTTCCCGGTCCGTCACGTCGGCTCGGCGATGCTGCGGGGCCTGGCCGGCGCGGACGGGTTCGCGGTCATCCGACCCGGCACCAGCGGTGAGCCGGGCGACCGGGTGCCGATCGTGCCACTGCCGTTGTTTCCCGGGGAGCGTGCATCGTGACCGCACCAGCGATCACCTTCGGCGAGGTCACCGACCAGCCGCTCGATCTCGCCACGCACGAGGCGGCGGTCGCCGACCGTCGGGCCGGCGCCGTGGTGTCGTTCCAGGGCGTGGTCCGCGACCACGACAACGGCCGCCAGGTCACCAGCCTGGAGTACGAGGGGCACCCGAGCGCCGCGCAGGTGCTGCGCGAGGTGGCCGCCGAGATCGCCGCGGAGCCCGACGTCTACGCGGTGGCGGTCTCGCACCGCGTCGGCCCCCTGGTGATCGGTGACGTGGCGCTGGTCGCCGCGGTGAGCACCGCGCACCGGGCGGCGGCCTTCGCGGCCTGCGCCCGGCTGGTCGACGAGGTCAAGGCGCGACTGCCGATCTGGAAGCGGCAGGTCTTCACCGACGGCACCGAGGAATGGGTCAACTGCCCCTGACCGCTCAGCGGCGGCCGTTGACCACCACGGCCCGGGCGAGCCGGTCGCCGTAGAACGCCGGCTCCGCGCCTGGCCGCCAGGGCAACGCGGCGACCAGGACGATCAGCGCGAGTGCGAGCGAGTTCTCCATCAGTGCCCCGAACAGGCCGTCCTGGTAGTGCGACATCTCCGGCAGTTGGTGTTCGTACGGCCAGATCGGCGAGATCAGGAAGAGCAGGTAGAGCCCGATCGCGGCGAAGCCGTGGCGGAGCCCGGTCAGCGTCGGGTACCAGATCGGCGGGCGGAGCCCGTTGACCCCTGGTAGACCGCCGAAGACCGGCCCCTGGCCGGAGCGCTGCGGCATCCCCCGGCTCGCCTCGCGGCGACGCACGGCGGCGTCGGCCAGCACGATGATCGCCGGGATCACCCAGACCAGGTGGTGCGTCCAGGAGATCGGGCTGATCACGTTCGCGGTGAGACCGACCAACGTGAAGGCGGTCAGCTCGTCACCGTCGGCGCGGGAACTGGCCGCCCGGGACAGGCCCAGCGCCAGGACCAGCACCGAGAAGGCGAGCCAGAGCAGCCCGGGGGTCTCGATCGAGTCGTACAGCCGGGCGAGCAGGCCGGCGAGGGACTGGTTGGGTGTCATGTCCGCCGCGCCGACCCGTTCGGTCTGCCACAGCACGCTGCCGAAGTAGGTCCGCGACTCGTCACCGACGATCGCGAAGGTCCCCAACGTCACGCCGATCGTGGTGCCGATGGCGGTGGCCGCCACCCGCCACTGACGGGTGATCAGCAGGTAGGCGATGAACAGCGCCGGGGTGAGCTTGACCGCGGTGGCGAGGCCGATACCGGCCCCCGCCCAGGCCCCGCCGTAGATGAAGCGCAGCAGCGGGCCGTCGGTGGCGGCGTAGTGGGTGCCCCGGCGGGACCGCCAGCGAAGGCCGATCAGGTCAGCCATGATCAGGGCGAAGAGCAGGATGTTGACCTGGCCGTAGCCGAGCGTCTCCCGGCCTGGCTCGATGGCGACCGCGAGCGGCACCGCCAGGGCCACCGTGAACCACAGTGGCCATCCCAGTCGGTCCACGATGGGTCGGAGCAGCCCGGCCAGCACCAGCGCCAGGGCGGCGATGCTGGCGGCGGCGTTGACCAGGCCGGCCGCGTCGATCGGCAGCTGCGCCATCGGCAGCATGACCAGCCCGGCGAAGGGCGGATAGGTGAACCCGAGTGTGGTTTCGGGCGCGATGAACTCGTAGAGCTCGTGACCGCTCGCCCACCACACCACGGCACCGTGGTAGATCTTCATGTCGAAGAAGTTGTACGGCCGCCCGAAGGTGCCGATGGCAAGCCATGCGGCATAGGCGACGGCGGCCACGATGGCGCCCCGTACGACGTTCCTGCGATCGATCCCGCGCGTCACACGGTCGATCCCGCGTGTCACACGTTGGATTGGGGCGAGGCGGTCCGCCCGTCTACCGACATCCGTCGGCATGGCGTGGCCACCCCCGTACCAAGGTCGTCCTACCCGTCCAGGTCCTGCACGGAGCCTAGAACGGCGCCTCACGTCAGTGCCTCCCGCGTTATGCGACCGTGTCCGATCCCACACATGTTTTTGACATTTCCACCGCGTTAACGCCTACCGGGTGGTTCAGGTAATTCGTGGCCTTAGCGAGGGGCGGGGGTGGGGCGGAGACGGATCGACGCAGGTCAGCCGGGGAGTCGACGTGCGGTGGAGGCGGAACGGACGGCGATCCGGGCCTCGCGACGGGCGGTCCGGACGGCGCGTTGCATGGAACGTCGAGAGTGGCCGATGCGATGGCCCGTCCGCCACCGCAGACCCGGCTTGCCACCGGTGTCCGCAGCGGCGAGCAGCAGACCGCCGAGGAGCCCGAGGTTCTTCAGGACATGGATCTGGTTGTTGTTCTTGGCGATCGGGTCGTCGTTGTTCCAGAAGGGATGCCCGGCGATGGTCACCGGGACCAGCGTGCCGGCCAGAACCAGCGCCGCGGGTCGGCTGAACCGGCCGGTGGCCAGCATCAGACCGGCGCTGACCTGCACGGCCGCGTTGAGCCGGATCAACGTCTCGGTCTCGGTGGGGAAGCTCGGGTGTGCCTTCTTCAGCACTGGTGCGACCTTGTCGGTCACCGGTTTGGCGGCCACCGCGAGCCGGCCGGGGTCGCGCAAGTTGCGATACCCGCTGACCACGAAGATGCCGCTCAGCATGGCGCGGGCGAGGGAGCGTACGGGCGTCATGGATCAGTCATACCCCGTCGCGACGTTTGCTACCCCGTCAACCGCAGGATCGGATTGGTGTTCGTACACGTACGCCACGCCGAATCGAGCGACCGTCACGGATGGACGGGCGCTGGCGGGTAACGTCGCGCGGGTGACCACGCTGCGGCTACGCCCCGAGGACCCGGCCGACGCCGGTCCGGTCCGCCGCGTACTGGCCGCCGCCTTCGCCCGCCCGGACGTGGCGACGCCGCCGGAGGTCAGCCTGGTCGACGAGCTACGCGACACCACCGCCTGGTTGCCGGAGTTGGCCATGGTCGCCGAGTACGGCGGTGAGGTGGTCGGCTACGCGCTGCTCACCCGGGTGCGACTGCGGCCGGAGCGAGGCTCCGACGTGCCCGTCCTGGCCCTCGGCCCGGTGGCGGTCGCGCCGC
The DNA here is from genome assembly GCF_040302185.1 of Micromonospora sp. NPDC127501. Lineage (NCBI taxonomy): Bacteria > Bacillati > Actinomycetota > Actinomycetes > Micromonosporales > Micromonosporaceae > Micromonospora > Micromonospora sp. NPDC127501. Next base: position 591,690 of record NZ_JBEORJ010000002.1, read on the forward strand.
ACCGACAGCGTGTCGGGCACGGCACGGCGGTCGTGCAGGCCGCCCTGGACGCCTCCACCGAGTTGGGCGAGCGGCTCGTGGTCGTCCTCGGTGCCCCGGTCTTCTACCGCCGGTTCGGGTTCGGCCCGGCGAGTGAGTTGGGCCTGACCGGCCCGTGGGCGGGCCTCGGTGAACCCTGGCAGGCGCTGGTGCTGCCGCCGTCCACCAGCGAGGAGGACCCCCCGCCTCGCGGTGAGGTGCTCTTTCCGGCGCCCTGGTCGAAGGTCTGACCGGGTCGGCGTGATCGTTGGAGGTCAGGCCGGCTGCGTCCGCAGGTACCGGCCGAAGTGCGGGACGGTGAAGGCGACAGTGCCCCGCTCACCGGAGTAGATCAGCCCTTTCTTGATCAGCGCGTCCCGGGCCGGGGACAGACTGGCCGGCTTGCGGCCCAGGGCACGGGCGATCTCCGCCGTGGGCACCGCGGCGTCCATGTCGTCGCGGACCACCGCGCCGGACTCGCTCTCGACCGCGGACATCATGGCCATCGCCCGCATGTACTCGCGTTCGGCGGGAGTGGCCCGTTCGAACCGGGAACCGAAGAACCCGACCGCCAGTTCGGCCTCCGCCTCGGGCGCGGCGACCCGCACATCAGCGGCGGTGATCGGCGAACGTGGCGCGTGGTCCCAGGTGGCCTTGCCGTACGCCTGGACGAAGTAGGGATAGCCGCCGGACTTCTCGTAGAGCAGGTCGAGTGCCTTCTGCTCGTACTCGACCTCCTCGCGCTCGGCGGGCGCGCAGAGCGCCCGGTCTGCGGCGATCCGGTCGAGCCGGTCGATGCGCTGATAGCGGAACAACCGTTCGGAGTACGACTTGGCGGCGCTGAGCACGGCCGGCAGGTGCGGAAGGCCCGCGCCGACGACGATCAGCGGCGCGCCGAGCTGGGACAGCTCGTGGCAGGCGGCGCAGAGCGCCGACACGTCCTCCGGGCCGAGATCCTGCATCTCGTCGATGAAGATGGCGATGCCGGTGCCGACGTCGCTGGCCACGGCGGCGGCGTCACTGAACAGTTCGACCAGGTCGATCTCTATGTCGCCGGAGTCGGCCCGGCCGCTGGCGGCCGGCACGTCGATGCCGGGCTGCCACCGGTCGCGCAGCTTGGTGGCGGCACCGGCCCGGCCGGTCGGGTTGGACCGCTGGGCGAACGCCTTGAGGACGCCGAGGAACGCGTCGATGCGGTCCGGTGCGCGGTGGCGGGGGGCGAGCTCCCGGACCGCCATGTGCAGCGCGGCGGCGACCGGTCTGCGCAACGACTGGTCCGGTCGAGCCTCGATTTTGCCGCTGCCCCAGAGCCGGTTGATCGCCTGCGACCGGAGCGTGTTGAGCAGAACCGTCTTGCCGACGCCACGCAGCCCGGTGAGCATCAGACTGCGCTCGGGTCGGCCCCGGGCGATGCGCTCGAGCACGATGTCGAAGACGTCCAGCTCTCGCCCCCGCCCGGCAAGTTCGGGCGGACGCTGACCGGCGCCCGGCGCGTACGGGTTGCGGACCGGATCCACGCATCGCAGATTATCGGGCCATCTAGCTGCGAGGCTAGACATGGATAGATGGGGCTACCGGCGTGTTGAGACTGTCGACCACAAACTAGGGCTGTCTAGCGTCCACGCTAGACAGCCCTAGTTTTGGCAATCGGACCACCGGTCGGCCAGATCGGGCTAGCGCTTCCTCAGGCAGAGCACGTAGTCGAAGAGGTCGACCGAGTTGTCGTGCACGTAGTTCGCGGTCGCCTGTGGCGCGAGCGTCTCGCACCGGTCGCCATCGGTGGTCGCCGGAATTCGCAGCAGCACCTGATAGGTGTTCGGGCCGCAGGGCACCTTGCGGAGTTCCGCGTCGGTCTCACTGCCGTCGTTCACCACGCAGTCACCCCTGGCGAACTCCTCGTCCGGAGTCGGGGTGGGCGACGTCGGGGCGTCGCTGGGCAGCGCGGGTGGAACGTCCGGGGCACTCGTCGACGGGGTACGCGCCGAGTCGCTGCCAGCGTCGGCCACCTTCCAGACCGCCCATCCGGCCAGGCCGAGGCACGGACAGAGCACGAGCAGCACCACCACAGTGACGATGAGAGCGACGTTGCGGCCGGTCTTCTTCGGCGGCGCGACGGGCGGCATCCCGTAGCCGCCGGCGGGCTGCTGACCCCACGGCGCGGGTGGCTGACCCGGTATCGGCCCGGCCGGCTGACCGGACATCGGGCCCACCGGTGGGTACGGCCCGGCCGGTGGGAACGGCCCGGGTGGCGGGTAGCCCGGGCCCGAGGTGGGCGGCGGCGCCCACGACGGCGTGGTCGGCGGCTCCGGGTTGGTGGGCGGCGGCGCCCACATCGGTGCCGTCGGTGGCTCCGCGCCGGTCGGCGGCGGGCCCCACTGCTGCCGGGTCGGGTCGTCCGCTGGCGGCGGGGTGCTCCACTGGGGCACTGTCGGGTCGACCGGTGGTGAGCTGTCAGGCCCACTGGGCGGGCGCTGGTACGGATCGTCCGGCTGATCGGAACCCGCAGGTCCGTAGATCGTCATGTCATCCCCGAGGGTGGGTGGTCTCAGCGTTGCTTGAGGCAGAGGACGAAGTCGAGAGTGTCCAGCTCGCTGTCGAAGAAATACCAGTTGGTGTAGCCCTCGACCTTGCCGCACTTGGCCTCGGCGTCCCGCTCGCCGCTGGTCGGGCCGTCGATCCGGCTCAGCACCTCGTACGACTTCGCCGTACAGCCGCTGATCAGCAGCTTCGGCTTGCCGCCGGCGGTGCCGTCGTTGCGGACGCACTGGCCGACCTTCGCGAACCGGGGATCAGCCGACGACTCCGGCGCCGCCGCGCTCGGCGCGGGCTCGACCGCACCCGCGCTGGGCTCACCGGCAACGGCCGAGCTGCTCGGCGCGGCTGCCGGCGCCGGGTCGTCCTGCCCACGGCGGAACCAGAACACGCCGGCGACGGCCACCACCAGCAACACGACGGCCAGTACCGCGATCAGCGGCCCCCGACCGCGCCGCCTCGGTGCCGGATCCTCGCCGTACGGGCCGTCGGGCCGGTACGGCTGCCCGCCGTACGGCGGGGTCGGCTGGTACGAGCCGCCGTAGGGCGTGCGGGGCTCGTGGCCGTAGGGCGTGTCCGTCCCGCCACCGTAGGGCGCGCCGGGCGCTGCACCGTAGGGCGGATCGGGTGGACCGCCGTACGGCCCGGGTCGCCCCTGCGGCGCGGGCGGGTACGACGGGACCGCCGGCGGGTAGGACTCCGACGAGGGCGGGTAGGGCTGCTGCGCCGGTCGACCGGGCGTCTCGTCGGGTCTTTCCCCACGCCACGGCCCTGGGTGGCCGCTCCCCGGTTGTCCGTAGTTCGTCATGCCGCCCTCCTGCACAAGTGGTGAGAGGCCGGCCACCAAAGCGCGACGCGGACTCCGGGCCACCGTAGCGTGGTCCACTGATGAGCTCACCTCCACCGAGCACCACGGCCCTCGCCGGCCGTCGTGCCAGCAGCACGCCGACCCTGATCTGGACCGCGTTGATCGTGGTCTACGTACTCTGGGGATCGACCTATCTGGCCATCCGGATCACCGTGGAGACGGTGCCTCCGCTGCTGTCGGCCGCCCTCCGGTTCGCCGTGGCCGGCCTGGTTCTGGCGATGGTGCTGCGACTGCGTCGAGGCCCCGGCGCGCTGCGGGTGGACCGACGGCAACTCGGCTCGGCCGCGTTGGTCGGGGTGCTCCTGCTCACCGCCGGCAACGGCCTGGTGGTGCTCGCCGAATCGGGGCCGCCGGGAGTGGCGGTGCCGTCCGGGATCGCCGCGCTGCTGGTGGCCACGGTGCCGCTGCTGGTGGTGCTGTTGCGCTCGGCCACCGGGGACCGGCCGCCGATCTGGACGTTCGCCGGGGTCACCCTGGGCTTCGTCGGCCTCATCCTGCTGGTGCTGCCGGGCGGTAGTTCGGCGGCGGTGCCGCTGCTCGGGGCGTTGACAGTGGTGGCGGCGGCCACCTCCTGGTCGGTCGGGTCGTTCCTGTCCGGACGGATCCGGATGCCCGCTGACCCGTTCGTGGCCACGGTGTACGAGATGATGGCCGGCGCGCTGGTGCTGGTGGCCCTCGCCGCCGGTCGGGGCGAACTGGCCGACTTCCACCCGGCGGCGGTGAGCACCCGGTCCTGGTTGGCGCTGGGCTACCTCATGGTGGCCGGCTCGCTGGTGGCCTTCACCGCGTACGTCTGGCTGCTGCACAACGCGCCGATCTCGCTGGTGTCGACGTACGCCTACGTGAATCCGGCGGTCGCGGTGGCGCTCGGCGCGCTGCTGGTGGCCGAGCCGATCACCCCGCAGGTGCTGCTCGGCGGTGCTGTCATCGTCGCCGGGGTCGCCCTGGTGGTGACCACCGAGCGGCCGCGTCGGGCGGGCGCGGGATCACGATCAGGGGACACGCCGGCGCGCGACCGCCAGTAACGTCCGGCCCGTGTCGGCCGCCGCGCTGGTGTCGATCGCGCTGCTCGGCGCGCTGGTCGGCCTCGTCGTACCCCTGGTGTCGCGGCGCTTCGCAACGGCGGACGCCCGGCCACGGGCGATTCCACTGCCGCAGCCGGTCCGACGGCCCTGGGTCGACCCGATCGTGGCGGCCAGCGTCTTTGTCGGCCTTGCCGTCGCCGTGGGTGACGACCCGGCGCTGCCGGTCTTCCTCTCGGTCGCGGCGGTCGGTCTGGTGCTGGCGCGGGTCGACCTGGCCTGCCTGCGGCTGCCCGACCCGCTGGTGCTCGTCGCCGGGTTGCTGGGCCTCGGAGGGCTGACCACCGCCGCGCTCCTGTCCGGCACTCCCGGCCGGCTGCTCGGCGCGCTGGGAGGTGCGGCGGTCGCGGGCGCGGCGCACGTGCTGCTGGCTCTGCTGCCCGGCTCACGGCTGGGCTTCGGGGACGTGAAACTCGCCGCCGTCCTCGGCCTGCCGCTCGGCTGGTTGGGGTGGGACGCCCTGCTGGCCGGGCTGCTCCTGCCGCACGTGCTGCACGGCGGTCTGGTGCTCGGCCTGCTCGCCGCCCGAAAGGTGCACCGGAACACCCTGCTGCCCCTCGGCCCGGCCCTCCTGGCGGGCGCCTGGCTCGCCGCCCTCCTCGACTGACCGGCGCCCCGCCCCCGCCCCCGCCCCGCCCCCCGCCCCCGGCTTCGTCGATCTTGCAGTTTCTGCGCCGACATAAGGTGCAGCCCACGCACAACGACGACCGAAAGTGCAAGATCGACGGGGCGTGGGCGTGGGGCGTGGGGGCCGGGGGCCGGGGGTCAGATCAGGCGGAGTTGGCGGTCCTTGGGGCGGCGGGGTTCGGCTTCGCCGAAGCGTTCGAAGAGGCCGGGGTCGATGGTGCCGAGGAACGGCGAAGGTGCACACTCGCGCTCGGTGCCGTGCCGGGTGCGGCGGGCGGCGTGAGTGACGTAGAGCCGGTCCTGAGCCCGGGTCAGGCCGACGAAGAAGAGTCGGCGCTCCTCGGCGACGGCGTCCTCGTCGGGCGTCGAGCCCGGCCAGCGCAACGGCAACAGCCCGTCCTCGACACCGACCAGGAAGACCACCGGGAACTCCAGGCCCTTCGCGGCGTGCAGGGTGAGCAGCGTGACCGCCTCGGCACGCGGGTCGAGCGCGTCCACCTCCGCGCCGGTGGCCAACTGCGACAGGAAGGCCTCCAGGTCGTCACCGCAGCGTCGGGCCAGCGGGGTCAGCAGGTCCACTGCCGAGCGGACGTCCTCGGGACGGACCGTGCCACCCGCGCCGTCCAGGGTGGGCACGGCGAACCGCTCGGCGACCACCTGACCGGCCAGCCGCACCCGGGCGGCCAGTGAGCCGGCCAGACCGTCGGCGTGCCGTAGCTCGCGGGCGATGGCCGCCACCCCGGGCCGGTCCCGCAGCCGGTCGTGGGAACGCTTCTGCACGGGGATGTTCGCCCGGGTCAGGGCGTCCACGATCGGGGCGGCCTGCGCGTCGGTGCGGTACAGCACGGCGATGTCGGAGAACGACAGCGAGGTGGACCGGCCGTCGATGCGGCCCGAGTCCAGCGAACGGTGCGACAGCCCGCCGACCAGATCGTCGACGGTACGCACCACGAAGTCGGCCTCCTCGGTCACGGACGCCGCCGGGTAGCGCCCGACCAGCGGAGCCTCCGGATCGAGCCGGGCCGGGTCCAGTCGTCGACCCCGGACCAGCGAGGACGGCGCGATGGCCTGCACGGCGGCGGCCAGGATCGGGGCCGACGAGCGGTAGTTGCGGTTGAGCCGGACCAGTCGGGCGTCGGTGAAGTCCTCCGAGAAGCGCAGGAAGTAGCCGACGTCGGCGCCCCGGAACGAGTAGATGGCCTGGTCCGGGTCGCCGATCGCGCAGAGGTTGCCGTCGGCGGGGCTGAGCAGCCGCAGCAGCTCGTACTGCACCTCGTCGACGTCCTGGTACTCGTCGACGAAGATCCACCGCCAGCGGTCCCGGTACCGTTCGACCAACTTCCGGTCGGCCCGCAGCAGCTCCACCGGCAGGGTCACCAGTTCGTCCAGGTCGACCAGGTCCTGCTTGCGCAGCAGCGACACGTACGCGGCGCTGTCGTCGCCGGCCTCGGTGCGGGCCGCCGCCCGCTCGGCGTCGTCGGCGATCCGGAAGTCGGCCGGGAGACCCGCCGCGCCGGCGTTCTCCCGCAGGATGGTCAACCCCAACGCGTGGAACGTACCCACCGTGACGTCCTCGGCGACCGGGCCGAGCAGGCCGTCGAGCCGGTGCCGCAGCTCCTCGGCGGCCCGGCGGGTGAACGTGATCGCGAGGCAGTGCTCGGGAAAGACGTTCAGCTCCGCGCAGAGGTACGCGATCCGGTGGGTGAGCGTCCTGGTCTTGCCGGTGCCCGGACCGGCCACGATGAGCAGCGGACCGCCGGGTGCGGAGGCGGCCACCCGCTGCATGGCGTCCAGTCGGTCCAGCAGGCCGGTGCCTACCTCCTCCATGCCGGAGAGCATCGGCTCGAACGGCTCGTGCGGAGACGGCGGCGACGCGATCGGCGGCGCGGGCGCCGGGACCGGCTTCCGCTTCGGCTCCGCCTTCGCCGCCGCCGGGCGCTTGGCCGGGACCCGGGGGGCCGACTCCGCGGGTCGTCGCTGCGCCGGCACCGGTACGTCGAACAGCGTCTCCTGCGCGCCCAACTCGGCCCTGTCGAAGAGCGTGATCACGCCGTACTCGCCGTCGTAACCGGGCACCCGGCGGACGTCGCCGCGCCGCAGCCGCCCGATGCCCTCCGCGAGCAGCTCACCACCGGCCTGCGCGATCTCGGTCAGCGGCGTCGTGGTCAGGATCTCCAGCTCGGGGCCGAGCGCGGCCAGCAGCTCGTTGAGCCGCCCCTCGACCTTCTTCGACCGGGCGCCCACCTTGTTGATCTCACCGAGGATCTCGGCCAGCGGCACCAGGTGGGTGACGTCCCGGGCGTGCGCCGGCCGGTGCCCGTCCGGGCGGTCCGCCAACTCCTCGATCCGGCTGAGGACGCCCACGGTGAGGGGCTTGCCGCACTCGGGGCAGCGCCCGCCGGCGGCCCGGGTGCGCTCCGGAGACCAGTTGACCCCACACAGCCGGTGCCCGTCCGCGTGGTACTTGCCCTCCTCCGGGAAGAACTCGATCGTGCCGGCCAGGCCGTCACCGGTACGCAGCGCCTCCCGAACGGCGAAGTAGTCGCGTTCGACGGTCAGCACGGTCGCCTCCCGGCCGAGCGCCGGCGGCGAGTGGGCGTCCGAGTTGGACACCAGTTGGTAGCCGTCCAGGCTGCCGACCCGCCAGTTCATGGCGGGGTCGGAGGAGAGCCCGGTCTCCACGGCGAAGATGTGCTCGGCCAGGTCGGCGTAGCAGTCCGCGATCGCGTCGAAGCCGGACTTCGAGCCCAGCGCGGAGAACCAGGGGGTCCAGATGTGTGCCGGCACCAGGTAGCCGTCCGGGCTGGCCTCCAGGGTGATCTCCAGCAGGTCGCGGGAGTCCAGTCCGAGGATCGGCCGGCCGTCGGAGCTGAGGTTGCCGATCCGGCCCAGCGCGGTGTTGAACCGGGCCACCGCGTCCAGATCCGGCAGGTAGATCAGGTGGTGCACCTTGCGGGTCCGGTCGTCCCGCTTGTAGATGGTGGAGATCTCCACGCTCAGCATGAAACGGACCGGGTCCGCCTCCGCGGTCTGCGCGAGCCGCGGTGGCAGCCGACGGGCGACGTCCCGTTCCGCCTCCGGGTCGAGCCGGTAGAGCCCCGGCTCGGCCGGGCGCAGCGTCTCCCGCAGGTGGTCGTACCAGGCGGGGTGGGTGAAGTCGCCGGTGCCGAGCAGGCCGATGCCCTTACGCCGGGCCCACCACGCGAGGTTCGGCAGGGTGAGGTCACGGCTGCACGCGCGCGAGTACTTCGAGTGGATGTGCAGGTCCGCGACGAATGGCGGTAGGCCACCGGGGGGTACGGCGCTGAACGGGGGCACGCCGCATCCTGTCACGCCCGCCGCGCCGGCCACCGGCCGCCACGCGCGGACGTGACCTCCGCTATGCCGAGCGCAGCTCGACCAGAGTGATCTGCGGCTCCGCGCCGACCCGGACCGGCGGACCCCAGAAACCGGCGCCGTTGGTCACGTAGACCTTGGTGCCGTCGACCTCACCCAGCCCGCTGACCACGGGCTGTTCGAGTCGAACGGCCAGGTTGAACGGCACCATCTGCCCGCCATGGGTGTGCCCGGACAGTTGGAGGTCGACGCCGTACGTGGCTGCCTCCACGGCGGCCGCAGGCTGGTGCGCGAGCAGGATCACGGGTCGGCTCGGGTCGCGGTCACCGAGGGCGGCGGCGAAGTCCGGCCCGGCGGCGAGGCCGGTACCGGTGCCGGACAGGTCGTTCACGCCGGCCAGGTCGAGCACGCCGCCCCGGGCCTGGATCTCCTGCCGCCGGTTCTGCAGCACCCGCAGACCGAGCCGGTCGACCTCCTGGACCCACTCCTCCACGCCGGAGTAGTACTCGTGGTTGCCGGTGACGAAGAAGCTGCCGTAGCGGGAGCGCAGGTCGCGCAGCGGCGCGGCGGCCGAGCCGAGCTCGGCCACGGACCCGTCGACCAGGTCACCGACGACCGCGACGATGTCCGCGTCGAGCCGGTTGATCGCGGCGACGATCCGCTCGGTGTGCGCCCGGCCGCGCAGCGGGCCGAGGTGGATGTCGGAGACGGTGGCGATGCGCAGGCCGTCCATGCTGCGGGGGAGTTTGGTCAGCGGGATCCGCACCCGGTCGAGCTGGGGCGGGCCGAGTGCCGTGCGGATGCCGTAGCCGGTGACGCCGGTGGCGGTGAGGCCGGCGAAGATGGCCGCCCCACGGGCCAGCAGCAACCGACGGGACGGGTCGTGGTCCGGTGCCGCCACGGCGCCGGCTGCCGGTGGCTCGGTCGGCCCGGCGGCACCGACCAGCACCGGCTCGGGCGCGGCGGTGGTGGGCTCCGCGGCAACCACCCGGCGACGCAGCACCAGCCGGGTCACCAGCATCGGGACTTCCAGCACGACCAGTACGACCAGCAGGTAGAACATCAGCGCGAGCCACAGGTAGCCCGGCCAGGCGAGCCAGTAGAGCCCGGCCTGCGTTCCGGCGAGGGTGACCGGCACGAGCAGGGCCAGCACCAGGGCGGCGATGCCGCCGACGCGTCGCCAACGGCCCGGCGTGGTGGTGTCCCGAACGAGCCGCTTCCACAGGTAGAGGTGGATGAGACCGGTGACCAGCGCCAGGACAGCCACGAACCCCAGAACCGCCATCATGTGTGCGCCTCCCTCAGCCGCCCGCGAACGGGGGCAGGACATCGATCGTGGCCCCGGCCGGTAGGGGTGCCTGACGATCATGACAGGTGACGCCGTTCACGAGGAAACTCGCTACCCGCAGCACCCCGGCGAGCCGGTCGCCGTGGCGTTGGGTCAGCTCGGCCGTGAGGTCGTCGAGTGACCGCCCGCCGGGGATGGCCTCCTCGGCGCGGCCGGCGGCGGCGCGGGCGCCGGCGAAGTAGCGGATCGTCAGCTGTGGCCCCTCCACGCTCAGCCTCCGATCGCTGACATCGGGCGCGTCGGCTGGAGGAAGGTGGGGTCGTCGATGCCGTGCCCGGCGCGCTTGCCCCACATCGCGGTACGCCAGCGCCGGGCCAACTCGTCGTCGTCCGCGCCGGTGCGCAGCGCGGCGCGCAGGTCCGATTCTTCGGTGGCGAAGAGGCAGGCGCGGACCTGACCGTCGGCGGTCAGTCGGGTGCGGTCGCAGTCCCCGCAGAAGGGGCGGGTGACGCTGGCGATCACACCGACCCGGGCGGGGCCTCCGTCGACAAGCCAGGTCTCCGCCGGTGCCGCGCCGCGCTCGGCCGGGTCGGGGCTGAGATCGAAGACGGTACGCAGCGACGCCAGGATCTCCTCGGCGGTGACCATGGTGTCGCGGGCCCATCCGTGCTGGGCGTCCAACGGCATCTGCTCGATGATCCGTAGCTGGTAGTCGTGATCGAGGGCGAAGCGGAGCAGCGCCGGCGCCTCGTCCTCGTTGACACCCCGCATCAACACCGAATTGATCTTCACGGGGTTGAGCCCGGCGGCCGCTGCCCCGGCGAGCCCAGCCAGCACCGCGTCGAGGCGGGGGCGGCGGGTGAGCTTGGTGAACCGGTCCGGGTCCAGGGTGTCCAGTGAGACGTTCACCCGGTCCAGGCCGGCCGCCCGCAACGCCGGGGCCAGTCGGTCCAGGCCGATGCCGTTGGTGGTCAGCGAGACCCGGGGGCGGGGTTCGAGGGCGGCGACGGCCGTCACGATGTCGACCAGCCCGGGTCGGATCAGCGGCTCACCGCCGGTGAACCGCACCTCGGTCACGCCGAGCAGCTCGACAGCCACCCGGACCAGCCGGACGATCTCCTCGTCGGACAGCAGTTCGGGGCCGGCCAGCCAGGGGAGACCTTCCGCCGGCATGCAGTAGGTGCAGCGCAGGTTGCACTTGTCGGTGAGGGACACGCGCAGGTCCCGGGCGACACGGCCGTACCGGTCGACGAGGACGCCGTCGGTCCCCGGGGCGACGCTCACCTGTCGACCGTAGCGCGCTCGGCCCGGCTCAGGACGCCACGGGCGGTCTCGACGACCACATCTCGGAAGCTGACGCCGAAGAGCGCGGTGTGCACGAGCAGCAGATGCAGCTGATGCACCGGCACACGGTCACGCCAGCCGTCCGGTAGTGGCCAACTCTCCTGGTAGGCGGCCAGCACCCGATCCAGGTGGGGGATGCCGCCGAAGAGGGCGAGCTGGGCGAGATCCGTTTCCCGGTGCCCACCGTGCGCTGCCGGGTCGACGAGCCAGGCCCGGTCGTCGGCCCCCCACAGCACGTTGCCCGGCCACAGGTCGCCGTGGATGCGCGCGGGCGGCTCGTCGCCGCCGAGACCGTCGAGGCGACCGATCACCTGCTCGACCAGAGCGGCATCGGTGTTGGTCAGCGCGCCACCGTCGACCGAGCGTCGCAGGTAGGGGGCGAGGCGCCGCTCGGCGAACCAGGTCGACCAGCGCCCGCCGGTGGGGGTGTTGTCCTGTGGGAGCGAGCCGATGAACCCGGGCCAGGTGGCACCGAAGGCGGTCGCGCCCGCCCGGTGCAGCGCGGCCAACTCCCGGCCGAAGCGCTCCGCGGCCTCCGGCGTCGGTTCGCCGGGCTCCACCCAGTCGAGCGCCAGCAGCTCCGGCAGCACCACGATCACCTCGGGTACGCCGACCGCGCCCGCCTCCCGCAGCCAGCGCAGGCCGGCGGCCTCGGCGGCGAAGAAGCCCTCCGGCGGCGGTCGGTCGGCACCTTCCGGCCAGGACTTGGCGAAGACGGAGTGGCCGTCGTCGAGGGTGAGCCGGGCGGCAGCGCAGATGTTTCCACCGGCGACCGGCGTCTCCCGGAGCCGCTGGTGGGTCCGGAAGGTCGGGAGGTGTGCCGGATGCGCGCGCAGGTACGCCAGGTCCATCAGCGCACGGTAACCGCTCCTTACGACAGCCAGGTGTCGCCCGACGACATCGGCGCTCTTTCCGCACCCATAGGTGTGGCGTGAGCAGGGAAAACACGTTCGGTAACTGTGGATAAGTCGCGTATCGTCCACAGGGGTGGCAGGCCCCGGTACGCCAGCCGCAGGCTTCCGACATGACCTCGACCGAACGCCCTCAGCTCGCCGTCCGCTCACCCGCCGACCTGATCGCCGCTGTGCCGTACCTGCTCGGTTTTCATCCCACCGACAGCGTGGTCGCCGTGGCGCTGGTCGGCCGACAGATCGTCTTCGCCGCCCGCGCGGACCTGCCCGACCCGACCGAGCTGGGCGGATTGGCCGCGCACCTGGCTGGCGTGATCCGCCGGCAGGGCGCGGAGGCCGCCACCGTGGTGGGTTACGGGCAACCGGAGCGGGTCACCCCGGCCGTGGACGCGGTGCGCGACGCGCTGAACGACTTCGGGCTGCACGTGCTCGACGCGCTGCGGGTGACCGACGGCCGCTGGTGGTCCTATCTCTGCACCGAGCCCGACTGCTGCCCGCCCGAGGGTCGCCGCTACGACCCGACCGCCAATCGGCTGACCGCCTCGGCGGTCTTCGCCGGTCAGGTCGCACTCCCCGACCGGGCCGCCCTGGTGGCGCAGGTGGCACCTGTGGACGGCCCGGCGCAGGAGGCGGCCCGCGCGGCCACCGGCCGGGCCGAGCAGAGGCTGGCCGAGCTGATCGAGCAGGCACCCGAGAGTGACCTGCTCGGGGCGCGGGCGCTGCGTGCCGCCGGGGTGGCGGCGGTGCGCGAGGCCCAGCGCCGGCAGCGGCGTGGAGAGCGGCTCGACGACGACGAGGTGGCCTGGTTGAGCCTGCTGATGACCCACCTGCCGGTCCGCGATCACGCGTGGGAACGCACCGACGGCCGGGACCGCGACATCGCCCTCTGGACCGACGTGCTGCGCCGCGCCGCGCCGGAGGTGACCGCCGCGCCGGGTGCGCTGCTGGCGTTCGCCGCCTGGCGCGCCGGGCAGGGCGCGTTGGCGGCGGTCGCGCTCGAACGCACGCTGGGCCTGCACCCCGACTACTCACTCGCCCTGCTGCTGGACGACCTGCTCCGGCGGGGCGTGCCGCCGGCCGAGCTGGACGGCTGGCCGTCGGTCGGGATCCCCGGCGTCATCCGGCCCCGCAGACGGAGCCGACGTGGCCGCCGCTGAGGTACCCCACCGTCGGCGCGGTAATACCGTTGGTGCTACCGACGTTGATAGGCTGGCGGACGTGACAGTGAAGCGCTCCGTGAGCCTCCCCGACGACGTCGCGGACTGGCTCGACCAGCAGCCCAACGTCTCGGCTGCCATCACCGCGGCGGTACGGGTGCAGATGGCCCGCGCGCACCTCGACGAGGTGCTGCGGCGAGCCGGCATCGAGGTGACCGAGGCGGGCAGGGCGCGATGGCGGGAGCGCCTGGCGACGCCCATTCCGGCAGACGCTCTGGCCGAGGGGCGCCGAATGTTGGGACGTGCCGGATGAGCGATCAGATCGCGGTCGTGTTCGACGCGTCGGCGTTGACGGCCTACCTCGAGGGCAACGTCTCGGTGGGGGAGTTGATGCTGGAGGTCGCCGACGAGGGTCGGCAGGTGGCTGTCCCCGCGACCTGCCTGGCTGTCGCCTTCGCGAGCGTGGCCGACGAGATCGATGCCGCGCTGCTGGCCCTGATGATGACCGCCCCGATGATCCGACTGCTGCCGCTCGACGCCGAGGACGTGGGCGACACCGGCAAGCTGGCCCGCACCGCGGCCGGAGACATCTCGTTCGGCCAGGCCGCCCGTGCGGCACTCACCCACGAGGCGCACTACGCGACAGTGCAACCCAAGGTGGCGGCGAAGGTGCTCCCCACCAACTGGAGCATCCTCGACCTGGCGTGACGGGTCCTCGGGCGATGCGTCCGTCGAAGGATGTACGCGTTGCTCCTGTCCAGGGCCGACGCGGACGGGTCACCGCCGCCGGAGAATGATCTCGTGGCCGTTCTCCCCGTTGGTACGACATGACCCCCGAGTTGCTGCTGTCGCTGGCCGGGCTGGCGTTGATCGACAGCACCAGCATCGGCACCCTCTTCATCCCGGTCTGGTTGTTGCTCGCCCCCGGGCCGGTCAACGTCCGGCGGATCCTGGGCTACCTCGCCACCATCGCGGTGTTCTACCTCGCGGTCGGGCTGCTGCTGGTCTGGGGCGGCAGTGCGCTGGGCGACGCGCTGGGCGGCGCCCTGGACAACCGGGGCGTCCTCTGGGCGCAACTCGTCCTGGGCGTGGCAATGCTGGCGCTCAGCTTCCGCTACGACGGCAAGCGGCGTCCCCGTACCGGTGGTGTGTTGCGGTGGCGGGACCGGGCCGCCGCCGGAGATTCCTCCGCCCGCTGGTTGGTCGGGCTCGCGCTGCTCGCCGCGCTTGCCGAGGTGGCGACCATGCTTCCGTACCTCGGTGCGGTGGGTCTGCTGGCCACATCGGGGGTGGGAGCGGCGAGCGTGGTGGCGCTGCTCACCGGGTACTGCCTGGTCATGGTGCTGCCGGCGGTGTTGTTGCTGGGTGCCAGGGTGGCCCGCCCACGACTGGTCGAGCCGGTCCTGGCCCGCCTGAACACCTGGATCGTCACGAAGGCGGGCAACGCGTTGGGGTGGATCCTCGGCATCGCCGGTTTCCTGATCGCCCGTGATGCCGCCGCACGGCTGGCCCTGTTCGACCTGATCGACCGGATCGGTCGCTGACCGGCCGCTCGGGTCAGGCTGGCTGCTCCACGGTGATGCGATGCGGCCCGGTGTAGACGTTCATGGTCCTCCCGCGCAGGAAGCCGACAAGCGTCATCCCCGCCTCGTCGGCCAGTTCCGCGGCGAGGGTGCTCGGGGCGGACACCGCGGCCAGCAGCGGCAACCCCGCCATCCACGCCTTCTGGGTGAGTTCGAAGCTGGCCCGTCCGGAGACCAGCAGCAGGTGCCCGGCGAGCGGCAGCCGGCGTTCCCGCACGGCCCAGCCGATCACCTTGTCCACGGCGTTGTGCCGGCCCACGTCCTCCCGGAGCACCACCAGCTCACCGTCGGGGGTGAACAGGCCCGCCGCGTGCAGCCCGCCGGTCCGATCGAAGCCGCGCTGGGCGGCGCGCAACCGGTCGGGCAGCTCGGCGAGCAGCGTGGCCGGGACGCTGAGGGGGTCCGCCGCGACCGGGAAGAGCGACCGGGTGCGTACCGCGTCGATGCTGGCCTTGCCGCAGACCCCGCAGGAGCTGGTCGTGTAGAAGTTCCGGGACGGGTCGGTGGTCGGTTCCGGTACGCCGGGGGCGAGCACCACGTCCACCACGTTGTACGTGTTCGGCGTCTCCGCGCCGGCGCAGAGTTGCGCGGTCAACACGTCGTCGGTGGACCGGATCAGCCCCTCCGTCAGCAGGAACCCGATGGCCAGGTCCAGATCGTCGCCGGGGGTACGCATGGTGACGGCGAGCGGCCGGCGTCGGCCGGGGCCGGCCGCGCCGACCCGGATCTCCAGCGGTTCCTCCACGGCGAGCGTGTCCGGTCGGCGGACCGATCCGCGTCCGGCGGTCGCCGCGTCCAGGTCGATCCGGAGTACGCCCCGTCGATCAGTTGCCCGTCCCATCCCGCCATCCTCCACCCCAGGCCGGCACACCCGCACGACCACCGGCCATCGGGCACCCGCGAGCACCGGCCCGACCGAGCGGGGCCGGACCAGGCGCCGCCCAACCCGACCACCCCGCCCCGCCCACCCCCACCCCGCCCGCGCGCGTTGATCATGGAGTTGTCCGCGCGTGTCGTCATTGTGTCGAGCGACAACCCCATGATCACCGAGGCGAGGCGAGGCGGGGCGAGGCGGAGGCGGGGGCGAGGCGAGGGGTGGGCCGGACCGAGCGTCGGCACGGCTACGGTGGCCGAATGGGGACGTACGCCGCCGTGGTGCTCGCGGGCGGGGCCGCCCGACGGATGGGCGGTCTCGACAAGCCCGCGCTTCCGGTCGCCGGCCGGCCGATGCGTGACCGGGTGCTCGCCGCCGTCAGCGACGCGACGCCGCGGGTGCTGGTCGGTGCGGCGGCTGCCGTGCCGGCGGGTGTGCGGGTCGTCCGGGAGGACCCGCCCGGCGGAGGGCCGGTCGCCGCGGCGGCGGCCGGTCTGGCACTGCTGGATCCCGACGTCCGCGTGGTCGCGTTGCTCGCCGCCGACCTGCCGCTGCTCACCCGGGCCGCTGTCGGTGAACTGCTGACCCACCTCGACCGGGAGACCCCCGACACCGCACCGCCGGGCGACAGCGGCTCTGCTCCCGCACCGCCGGGCGACAGCGGCTCTGCTCCCGCACCGCCGGCCCGCAGCGGCCTCGACGGCGAGCCGGGACCGGACGGAGTGTGCTTCGTGGACGGGGACGGGCGGCGGCAGTCGCTCTGCGGTGTCTGGCGGGTCGCCGCGCTGCGGGCAGCGGTGCACCGGCTGACGGTCGAGCGGGGCGGAAGTCTGTCCGGAGCCCCGGTCCGGGCGTTGCTGGCCGGTCTCGTCGTGCGGGAGGTGGCCTGGTCCGGCGAGGGCCCGCCGCCGTGGTTCGACTGCGACACTGACGAGGACGTACGCCGGGCGGAGGAGTGGGCGCGATGACGGTGATGGACGACTGGGTCACGGCGGTGTGCGCCGAGTTGGGTCTGGACCCGGCCGCGGTGCCGGTGCCGGCGGTGCTGGATCTGGCCCGGGACGTCGCCCACCAGGTGCTGCGTCCGGGTGCGCCGGTCACCGCGTACCTCTTCGGGTTGGCGGTTGGCCAAGGCGCGGAGCCGGCGGACGCCGCGGCCCGGCTCAGCGCGCTGGCGGGCGCCTGGCCGGTCGAGCTGGGCGCCGAACCCGCGGACCCGACGGCCCTCTGACCGCCGGTGTCCGATCCCGGTCCGGGCTGATTCGACCTCCGGGCGGCGTGGGTAGGGTGATCGTGACGGACGGAGGCGATCATGACGGCTGACCACCCCTCGGCGCCGCACGGTGAGCTGCCCGGCGCTTCGACTGAGCCGGCGGAATCGATCCTGCTCGACGAGCCCAGCACCACCGACCTGCGGGCGAAGGTGACCGAGGCGTGGCGGGAGTTCGCCCGCGCGCTCGCCGTACGGCTGCGGGAACTTCCCGTCGGCGCGCACCTTGACGTGACCCTCGACCCCACCGCCTCCGGCACCGGGGACGCCGTCTATTCGATAAGCGTCGACGTGGACGCGGACCGGGTGTTGTCCGCCCGCGCGGTCGGCAACGCCACCCTGCCGGCGGGCTACCGACTGGACCGGGGCGCGGTGGCGGACATGGTCGCGCTCGGTTGGTCACCGCCCGGGGTGGTCGCCGGCTCCGGCGGTTCCTTCGGGCTGAACGCCACGACGGCCGAGTCGACCCAGGTCGCCACGCTGCTCTCCCGCACGCTGCGGGACGTCTACGGGGCTCCGCACCCGGCCTTCCTCGTCTATCTGGTGCACGACGCCGAGGGCGAGCCGTTGGCCGTGGAACCCCTGGGCACCGCCCGCAGCGAGTTCGGTCCGGACGCCGACGTCGAGGCGGACCTGGAAGAGGCGTTGGCCGAGGCCGCCGCCGCGCAGGTCGAGCGGGACGACGTGCTCGATCTGGCCGATCGGGTCCGCACGGTGGTCTCCACGATGTTGAAGTCGGACACCGACCGGTTGCAGATCGACTCGGACGGCGACATCACCATCCGCGCCGGCTCGGCGATGGTCTTCGTGCGGGTGCGGGACAATCCGCCCCTGGTGGACGTCTTCTCCCCGGTGCTCACCGAGGTGGAGCCGACCGAGCGGCTCTACGTCAAGCTCTCCGAACTGACGAACCGGATGCCGATCGGCCGTCTCTACTGCGCCGACGACACGGTGTGGGCTTCCATCCCGGTGTTCGGTCGCAACTTCCAGGCGACCCATCTGATGCTGGCGGTGCAGGTGATGACCGGTCTCGCCGACGAGTTGGACGACCGTCTGCACGGCGAGTTCGGTGGCAAGCGGTTCTTCGGTGAGGGTGACAAGCCGGTCCGGCGCGACGAGTCGGAGCACCGCACCGGCATGTATCTCTGAGCCCGATCAGGCCACGTCCAGCAGGGTCTTGCCGACCGTGGCGCGGGCCTCGATGGCGGCGTGCGCGTCGGCGGCGCGTTCCAGTGGGAAACGCTGGCCGATGAGCGGTCGCAGCTGGCCGGCCGCCGCGTCCGCCAGGGCCTGTTCGGTGTACGCCCGCAGCCGGTCCGGTGGCACGTCCGGGCGGACCAGTGTGACCTGCCGCGCCGTGGCGGCGTCCGCCGACACCGGGGACCACTCCCCGCTCGCCAGCCCGAAGCTGACCATCCGGCCGCCCGGAGAGAGCAGGTCGAAGGCGGCGCGGGCCACCGAACCACCGACCCCGTCGAGCACCACGTCGACCCCGCCCACCGCAGCGCGGACCTGTTCGGCCCACTCGGGCAGCAGGTAGTCGACGGCCAGCTCGGCGCCCAGGCCGGGTAGCAGGTCCACCTTGCGTCGCCCACCGGCCACGCCGATCACCCGGGCCCGGGCCCGGACCGCGAGCTGCACCAACAGGCTGCCGACGCCGCCGGCTGCGGCCTCCACCAGCACCCGGTCACCTGGGCGGACGTCGACTGCCTCGATCAGCATGGTGGCGGTCCGCCCGTCGGCCAGGAGCGCCACCGCCTCGTCCAGGGCCAACCCGGCCGGCACGGCGATCGTCGCCGACGCGTCCACGACCGTGCGTTCGGCGTAACCGCCGGAACCCCCGGTGGCGCTGACCACCCGCTGCCCGGTCAGCGCCGGGTCGACGTCCGACCCGACCGCCGTGATCACCCCGCCGACGCCGTTGCCGGGGATCAGCGGTGGCGTGAGGCGGAACGGGCCGGGGTGACCGGCGCGCAGTTGCGTCTCGATGAAGGTGATGTTCGCGTGCGCGACGTCGATCAGCACCTGGCCGGGGCCGGGGACCGGGTCGGGCGCGGGGCCGGGCACCAGCACCTCGGGCCCGCCGAACTCACGTAACCAGATCGCCCGCATGACAGCCCCCTCGGCCCAGATGGGCTGCCCTGCCCACTCGGGCCAGTCCATCTCCTCAACCTGGGTTCAGGTCAAGAGGTGCCGGCGGACGGGCCGACGCCGGGCGATTCGACCAGCCGGGAGAGCACGATGGTGCTGCGGGTGGAGGTCACGAAGGACTCGGCACGCAGCCGCTCCAGTGCCGCCTCCAGGTGGGCGATGTCGGCGGCGCGCAGGTGCACGAGCGCGTCCGCCTCCCCGGAGACGGTGTACGCGCCGACCACCTCGGGGTGTCGCCGGGCGGCCACGCCGATCTGCGCCGGGGTGGTCCGGCCGGCGCAGAACAGCTCGACGAAGGCCTCCGTGGTCCAGCCGACGGCGGCCGGATCAACGACGGCCGTGAATCCCCTGATCACGCCGGTGGCGCGCAGTCGGTCGACGCGACGCTTGACCGCTGGGGCGGAGAGTGACACCCGGGCGCCGATGTCGGCGTAGGACGCACGGGCGTCCGCGACGAGTAACGCAATGATCCGCTGGTCTACCGCGTCTATCTGCAACGTTCCGCCTCTGGGAAGCAACACTTGTGGCTGTTTTCAAAGTTCTACGGTACCTACTCTTGGTGACCGTGAACCAGCAGCGTTTCCCGCGAAAGCGGACATATCTCATGTGCTCGCCGGAGTACTTCGCGGTCGAGTACGCGATCAACCCGTGGATGGACGTGACCACCCCGGTCGACCGCGACCTGGCCGTCAAGCAGTGGGACCGGCTGCGCGAGACGCTTGTCGGCCTCGGCCACGAGGTGCACCTGCTCACCCCCGAACGGGGCCTGCCCGACATGGTCTACGCCGCCAACGGCGGCTTCGTCGTGGACGGCAGCGTCTACGGCGCTCGGTTCAAGCACGAACAGCGGGCCGCCGAGGCCGCCGCCCACCACGCCTTCTACGAGGCGCAGGGCTGGCGGTTCATCGCACCCAGCGAGACCAACGAGGGTGAGGGTGACTTCGCGTACGTGCCGGAGGCGCACGGCGGGCTCATCCTGGCCGGGCACGGCTTCCGTACCGAGATCCCCGCGCACGCGGAGGCACAGGAGGCGCTGGGCCGTCCGGTGGTGTCGCTGCGCCTGATCGATCCCCGCTTCTACCACCTGGACGTGGCGCTCGCGGCCATCGACGACGCGAACATCGTCTACTTCCCGGGCGCGTTCTCGGCGGCCAGTCAGCGGGTCCTCACCCAACTCTTCCCGGACGCGGTGATCGCCGACGACGAGGACGCGATGGCCTTCGGGCTCAACCTGGTCAGCGACGGCGCGAACGTGGTGCTCAACAGCGAGGCCACCCGCCTGGCCGGCAAGCTCAAGGCGGCCGGGTACACCCCGGTCCCGGTCGAGCTGGCCGAGCTGAAGAAGGGCGGCGGCAGCGTGAAGTGCTGCATCGCCGAGCTGCGGCACTGACCCGCGAACGTCTCGGGGCCGGCCTCCCACTGGGAGGCCGGCCCCGAATCGTGCTCCGGGTGGGCGTTCAGCCCAGGGTGGCCAGCTCGTTGATCAGCACGTTCGACATGACCTGACCGTCGCGCTGCACCTCGCGCAGGTACCACTTCTGCTGCGGGGTACGCGGCTGGTTGAACTGCCAGATGCCGCGCGGGCTGTCGATCTGGCCGATCTTGCCCAGCGCCAGGTTGACCTGCTGCGGCGTGGGCTTTCCGCCGGTCAGCTGGATGGCCTGGTCGAGCACCTGCGCCGCGTCGTACGACGCCATCGCGTACGTGGTGGGAGTGACCTGGTACTTCTTGCGGTACGCCGAGGCGAAGACCCGGTTCGACGTGTTGTTCAGGTCGGCCGAGTAGTTCAGCGCGGTCTGAATGCCCAGCGCGTTGTCCTTCAGGTTGTCCAGCACCGTGCCCTCGGTGAGGAAGCCGGGTGCGTAGATCGGCCCGGCGAACTTCTCGCGCAGCTGCTTGATGAACTCCACGGCGGCCGCCCCGGCGAAGAAGCAGAAGACAACCGTGGGCTTCTTGGCCAGTGCCTTGGTGATGTCCGAGGCGTACGTCGTCTTGCCGGGGTTGGCGGTGGCGTTGGTGTAGGTCACCGGGTCGCTGATCCGCGGGTCGGTCGCGCCGAACTCCTGCCGGAAGCCGCGGACCACGTCCGGGCTGCCGACGTTCTCCGGCATGATGATCGCGACGCGGCCATTCGCCGGCAGTTGGTCGCGCAGGTAGCGGCCCAGCGCCCGACCGGCCTCGTCGAGCACGTACGAGGTCCGCCAGATGTAGAAGACGCTCTGCAGGCTGCTCGGTGAGGCGTTGGAGCCGATCAGCGGGACCCGGGCCTGCTCCACGGTGTCCCGGATGCCGACCATCACCGCCGAGTTGACCACGCCGGTGAGTGCCAGCACGCCCTGCTTGAGCAGGCCCTCGACGGCAGCCTTGCCCGTCTTCGCGGTGTCGCCCTCGTCGGCGGTCAACAGCTCCACCGGGTGGCCGCCCAGCCGCTGGTCGTGCAGGTCGAGGAAGAGCTGGAAGCCGTTGGTGATGTCGTCGCCGATGCTCTTGAAACCACCGGCCTGCGGAGTGATCAAACCGATCTTGATCGGGCCCCGGTCGGCGGTCGACTCGCCGTCACCGTCTGAGCCACACGCGGCGACGAACCCGGTGGTACCGAGCGCGGCCAACAGTTGGAGCGCCCGCCTGCGATTCATCTGCGACACCGAGTTCCTTCCAGGGAAGCGTTACAGGGCCGAACACCGCCCCACCGGCGTTCTACCTGGTCCGCGACGCTGCGTCAATGGCTATTGATCATCGTGCAGGGACCGCAACACGGCGAGCACCTGAGGCCAGGCAGCGGCCTCCGGGTCGATCAGCCCGAAATGCTCGCATCCGGGCAGTTCAACAAGGGAAATATCGGAACCTGTGGCACGCGCCTCCGCGACGAAATCACGGCTCATCTCCACCGGAACCTGGTGATCCTCAGAACCATGAACAACTACTGTCCGTGTTCGTATCGGTACCAACATCCGTGGATCCGCAGCCGCGTACCGGTCCGGGACCTCCGCCGGTCCGCCGCCGAGCAGCGCGGCGACAGCGCCCGAGTCCAGATCCCGCCGGTACGCCTCACCCAGATCGGCCACCGGGGCCAGCGCGAGCACCCCGCCCACCGTCGCCGGGGCGGTGGCCGCCACGTACAGCGCCAGGTGGCCGCCGGCGGAGTGCCCGACCAGGATCGGCGCGGCCGGGCTCACCCGACCGGGCAGCGCCTCGGCCGCCAGTACCGGCAGCTCGGCGACCCCGGTCAGTACGTCGGTCAGGGTGCCCGGCCAGCCGCCTCCGGGCTGCCCGGTGCGGCGGTATTCCAGCTGCGCCACCGGGTGGCCGTCAGCGGCGAGGGCCGCGGCCAGCGGGCCGGTGTGCCGCCGGTCGTACTCGGCCCGCCAGAATCCGCCGTGCAGGACGACGACCAGCGGCCGGGCCGGCCCGCTTCCCGCCGGAAGGCGCAGGTCGGCCACCTGATCGGGGTGGTTCCCGTACGCCACGGTCCGGTCGGGCTCCGGTGCGGGCCGGGTCAACACGGCGCGCGGGTCGACAGGCATGGCGCGACGGTAGCGCGCCCCGCCCGGGTGGTTCGGCCCCGGTAGTCGGTCCCGGCCGGCATGGCTCGCGCCCGCTGGGTAAAGATGGACCCCATGACCGAAGCGCGCTCCGCTGGACAGAACGACGAGCCCGGCCCCGACGACTCCGGCCACTCCGGCACCGTGGTGGTGGTTGGCCCGGACGGCCGGCCGATCGGCACGATGCAGACCGACGAGGGCCAGGGCGAGGACCCGACCCGCCTGGTCGAACAGCCGGCCAAGGTGATGCGGATCGGCAGCATGATCAAGCAGTTGCTGGAGGAGGTGAAGGCCGCACCTCTCGACGACGCCAGCCGCAACCGGATGCGGGAGATCCACGAGCGGTCGATCGTCGAGCTCAAGGAGGGCCTCGCCCCCGAGCTGCGCGACGAGCTGGAGCGCATCTCGCTGCCCTTCGCCGAGGACAAGGCCCCCAGCGAGGGCGAGCTGCGGATCGCGCACGCCCAGCTCGTCGGCTGGCTGGAAGGCTTGTTCCACGGCATCCAGGCGGCCCTGGTGGCCCAGCAGATGGCTGCCCGGGTGCAGCTGGAGCAGATGCGCGGCGGCCGGCAGGCGCTGCCCAGCGGCCCCGGTGGGGTCGTCCCCGGCATGCCGGGCATCGGCCAGCCGGGCGGCGGCGAGGGTCACAACACCGGTCAGTACCTCTGACCTCAGTCCACCCCGAAGATCTTCTCCAGGTACGCCGCCACGCCGTCCTCGGTGTTCGCCGTCGTCACGTCGTCGGCGACCGCCAGGACGGCGCGGTGCGCGTTGGCCACCGCCACACCACGCCCGGCCCAGGTCAGCATCGGCACGTCGTTGGGCATGTCGCCGAAGGCCAGCACGTCCGCCGCGGCTACCCCGAGCTGGTCGCAGTACCAGGCCAGCCCCGCGGCCTTGGTCACCCCGGCCGCCGAGATCTCCACCAGCCCGGAGGACGACGAGTGCGTGGCCTCGGCCAACCCCGCCACCGCCGTGGCGATCAGCTCGGCGAAGGCGTCCGGGTCCTGCTCGCCGGCTCGGGCGAGGAGCTTCACCGCCGGCACCGAGAGCAACTCCTCCGGCGTCTCGATCGGCCGGATGCCGTTGGCGTCGGCGTCCCAGCGCAGCGGGTAGTGCGCCTCGTGCCGCATCTCCCGGCTGTCCAGGATCTCCACGGCGAAGCTGATCCCGGGCACCTCGGCCCGTAGCCTCCGGGCGACCTCGGCCAGGTGGTGCGGGGCGAGCGGGTCGGCCCGCACCACCTCGTCGGAGAACGGGTCGTAGACCACGGCGCCGTTGGCGCAGACCGCCGGCAGCGGCCGGGCGAGCTGGTCGTACACCATCTTGAGCCAGCGGACCGGACGGCCGGTGACCAGGACGACCGGCGTGCCTCGCGCGGAGATCCGCGCGAGCAGGTCGGCGGTGCGTGGGCTGACGGTGTGGTCGTCGCGGATCAGCGTGCCGTCGATGTCGGTGGCGATGAGGCGGGGTGTGTCTCCCATTACCGGGACAGTAGCCGGTCCAGATACACCGCCACCCCGTCGTCGTCGTTGCGCAAGGTCACCTCGTCGGCGGCGGCGCGCAGCTCGGGATGCGCGTTGGCCACGGCCACCCGCGACCAACCGGCCCACTCGAACATCGGCAGGTCGTTGGGCATGTCACCGAAGACCAGCACATCGGCCGGGTCCACCCCGAGGGTCTGCGCCACCACTGTCAACCCGGTCGCCTTGTCAACGCCGGGCGGGCAGATCTCGATGAAGCCGAGCCCAGCCTGGGTGAGCGTGGCGACCTGCGGCGGGACGATCCGGCGGGCCACCGCCAGCAGTTCGTCCACGTGGTGGTCGGCGGTCCGGGCGAAGGCCTTGATCACGTCGCAGGCGAGGCACTCGTCGCGGGTGCGCGCCTCGAAGCGGTCCTGGTAGGGCCAGCTCTCGTGGTAGTCGCCCCACAGCGGGGCGTCGTGCTCGTCGGACGCCTCGACCATCACGGTCAGCGGGCCGACCTCCGCCTCCAGGTCGGCGAGGAGCCGGGCCAGCACCTCGGCGGGCAGCCGCTCGTCGCGGAGCACCACCGGGCCGCTCGGGTCGCTCTGGTCGACCACCCGTCCGCCGCCGGCCATCACCAGGAAGTCGGCGGCGCGGATGTCGTTGCGGGTCAACTCGGTCAACCGAGGGCCGCGTCCGGTCGCGCCGACCACCGGAATTCCGGCGGCACGCACCCGGTCGAGCACCCCATGGGTGTACGCGGAGACGGTGTCATCGCTGCGGACCAGCGTCCCGTCGAGGTCGGTCGCGATCAACTTGGGCAGTCCCGGGCGGGTCATCGTTCCTCCTTCGCCCGCCGCCGTCGCACCTGCCGTGGCCAGGGAAACCGAGGCCCGGCGTGACGGCGGGCAGCAACCGTACCTCGCGGAACGGGTCGCATCCATGGCTTCCAGGCGAATCGGACGCCAACCCCGGCCCTCGACAAGATGTCCCCGGGCCCTCCCGCCCCTTGCCCGGTCGATCATGGAGTTGCGGTGCCCGGTTCATCCGCTTACGCGACTCCTGTTCACCACCACGACTTCATGATCGAGGCGGCCGGGTGGGGTGGGGTCGGGCCGGGTGAGGTGGGGTGGGGTCAGGAGTGGGCGTCGGGGCGGGCGAAGGGGGCGGCCGGGGTGACTGTCAGGTCGGCCGGGGCGGGGAGGCCGTCCTCGATCGGGTCAGGGCCTCGGCGGCGGCGCCAGGGGCGCGGTGCTGGCGCGTCGCCGGGCCGGTCCTCGTCTGGTGCCCCCGCGAACACGCCGGAAGGCGCGGCGGGGGTCAGCCGTAGGGCGGCCGCGAACAGCACACAGGCGACGAACGCCATCACCAGCCCACGGCCGTACTCGACCTGGAAGCCGTCCTGGGGCGAGTAGAAGAAGCTTCGCTGACCGGGGTTGTCGAGGCTGGCCGTGGCGGCCACGAGCAGCGCCAGCAGAGCACCGGCCAGGGTGAGACCGGCCAGCCGGGCGTTCGGCCGCACGGCCACCGTGCCGCGCAACGTCAGCGCCACGGCGCAGACGAGGGCGAGAAGCCCGACCAGGTAGCCGACCCCGAAGCCACCGACCTCGGACACCCCGGCGGGCACCTTGATCGTCGCGTTCCCCTCGGGCCCGCCGTTCGGCAGGCTCATCACCAGCCACTCACCGACCAGCGAGGCGATCGCTGCCACCGCGCCCAGACCGGCGAGCAGTAGGGGCAGCCGAGGATCCTGCGCGAGATCGGCCAGGGACAAGGCGAAGCGGCGTCGCGGCGTCGACTCGTCGGCAACACCCCACTCGATCACCGCCGGGGCCTCGGATCGGTCGCCCTGCCGCGGGATCGGAAGCTCCTCGGACATCGGCCACCCTTCCGCCGGTCACGGACCTGGGTCGCATCATGGCACAGCAAGCTGGTGGTGACAGGGATCGCAGGGCTGGCGAGCGCGCCGGTCTGTCGCTCGGCGGTCGCCTTTCCGCTAGCGTTTGCCCCATGCCTATCCGTACCGCTTCAGCACAATGGCAGGGCAATCTCACCGAGGGCGCGGGCACCATCCGCACCGGTAAGGGCGGCCTGTCCGGCAACTACTCCTTCAAGTCGCGCTTCGAGGAGGGTGAGGGCACCAACCCCGAGGAGCTGATCGCCGCCGCGCACGCCGGCTGCTTCTCGATGGCGTTCTCCAAGGCGCTTGCCGACGCGGGCTCGACGGCCACCTCGGTCGAGACCACCGCCAAGGTGCACCTGGACAAGACCGACGCCGGCATGACGGTGACCCGGATCGACCTGGAGACGGTCGGCCAGGTCCCGGGGATCGACGACGCGGAGTTCCAGAAGCTCGCCGAGGCCGCCAAGGCCAACTGCCCGATCTCCCGCCTGCTCTCGCCGGGTGCCGAGATCACCCTCAACGCCCGCCTGGCTGCCTGAGCCAGCCGGCCCACACCGTACGTCCACGGAAGAAGCCTCCGCCCGGTCCCGGGTGGTCGCTTCTTCCGTGCATGTGCGGATGACGGCCACGGTCCTCCAGCAGGACCGGGCCGCGTGCCCCCGCGTCGGGCACAATGGGCGAGGTGCCGGTGGAGATGAGCCGTGAGCGCTTCGAGGAGTTGGTCGGCGAGGCCCTCGACGAGGTGCCCGAAGAACTGCTCGGCCTGATGAACAACGTGGTGATCCTGGTCGAGGACGACCCACCACCGGGAGAGGTCGACCTGCTCGGCCTCTACGAGGGGTATGCGCTCACCGAGCGCGGTTGGGACTATGCCGGCGTGCTGCCCGACCGGATATTCATCTACCGTCGTCCGATCCTGCGGATCTGCGACAACGACGAGGACGTCATCGACGAGGTGGCGGTCACCGTGGTGCACGAGATCGCCCACCACTTCGGCATCGACGACGCGCGCCTGCACGCGCTGGGCTGGGGCTGAGCCCGGCGCTCGACCCGCGCGCCGCGCCGTCCGTTCGATGGCCGGTGCTTGCCGAGGTCGCCTACCGTCGGTGCAGCGAACGCGAACCTATTCAGGAGGCCCTTTCATGCGCAGCGAGCTGTTCTCCGCGGAGAATCTGGAGAAGGAGTCCGCGCAGCCCGGCATGCGGTTGCAGAACTCCAAGATGTTGAAGATCGAGCTCAACGGCGAGGCGATGGCCCGGGTCGGCTCGATGGTCGCCTACCAGGGGAACGTGCAGTTCCAGGCGTTGGGTTCAGGCGGGCTCGGCAAGTTCCTCAAGCAGAAGCTCACCGGCGAGGGCGTCCCGCTGATGAAGGTCACCGGGCAGGGTGACGTCTTCCTCGCCGAGCTGGCCAAGGACGTGCACATCATCGACCTGGAGCCGGGCGACGCCCTCTCCATCAACGGCAGCAGCGTGCTCGCCTTCGACTCCACCCTCCAGTACGACATCAGGATGGTCGGCGGCGCCGGGATGGCGTCCTCGTCCGGCCTCTTCAACTGTGTGTTCAGCGGCTACGGGCGGATCGCCATCACCACCAAGGGCACCCCGGTCGTGCTGAACGTGGACGCCCCCACGTACGTCGACCCCCAGGCCGCGGTCTGCTGGTCGGCCAACCTCCAGACCGGCTACCACCGGGCCGAGCAGCTCGGCCTCGGCACGCTGCTCGGGCGCCGCACCGGTGAGTCGTTCACCATGAGCTTCGCCGGTCAGGGCTTCGTGGTGGTGCAGCCGTCCGAGGAGCCGCCGGTCCTGGGCAGTGGCCAGCAGCAGCAGGAGGGCGGTCTTCTCGGCGGTCTGCTGAGCTGACCGGAAGCAACGCCGGGCGCACCTGATCTGTCGAGCTGACCGCGGCGCGGGCGCCCCCCTTCACCTGGGGGCGCTCCGCGCCGGTCAGGTCAACTCACCGGTACGTAGGCGGGTCAGCCAGGCCGCCGCGTCGGCGTAGTCGACGTCGGAGAGGCCCGCTGGCGCGGGCACCGGGCGTTCGCCCGCCTCGGCCCACCGGTGTCGGGGATAGGAGCCCAGGAAGCGGACGTCGGCACAGACCCTGCGGAGCCCCTGCAACGCCTCACCCAGGCGTACGTCGGCCACGTGGCCGGTGCAGTCCAGGAAGAAGACGTAGCGGCCCAACGCCTCGCCGGTCGGCCGGGATTCGATCCGGGTCAGGTTGACCCCACGGACGGCCAACTCCATCAGCACGGACAGCAGCGCGCCGACCCGGTCGTGGGCGATGTAGACCGCGAGCGAGGTGAGGTCGTCACCGGTCGGCGGCGGTGGCGGCCCGGGGCGGGACACCAGCGCGAACCGGGTCACCGCGTCGGGGTGGTCGGCGATCTTGTCGGCGAGTGTGGTGAGTCGGTGCCGGGAGGCTCCGATCGGTGCGCAGATCGCCGCGTCGTACTCGCCCCTGCCGGCACCGGCGGCGGCCGCGCCGTTGGAGAGCACGTCGACCACCACGGCGTCGGGCAGGTGGTCGCGCAACCAGCCCCGGCACTGGGTGGACGCCTGTGGATGGGCCGCCACGGTGCGGATCGAGGGCAGCGGGGTGTCGGGCCGCGCGGCGAGCACGAACTCCACCGACAGGATCACCTCCCGGGTGATCACCAGCGGCTCGCCCTCGGCCATCTCGTCCAGCGTGACGCCCACCGCGCCGCCGATCGAGTTCTCCAGTGGCACCAGCGCGGCGTCGGCGTCGCCGGCGCGGACGCTGTCCAGTGCCTCTCCGACGCTGCGGGCGGGCGCACGGGTGCCGTGCTCGGCGGCGGGTATGGAGCGCAGGGCCTGCTCGGCGAAGGTGCCCTCCGGCCCGAGGAAGACGAAACGTGTCGGCGGTGTTCCCGGCATGCCGATCAGCCTACGCACCCGGTCCGTTGGCCGGGCCGGCGTCGCAGGCGAGGGCGCGAATCCCGGCCGGGCTGGTGGCGCGTACCTCGATGGTGCAGACGTCCGTGCCGGCGGTGACCAGAACCGGGGAACCGGGTTCGCCCCGGGTGACCACCTGGAGTTCCTCGTGCCCGGTCACCGTCAGCACGGTGAACTGCCAGTCGCCGGCGCAGAGCGGCCCGGTGCGGACCTGGACCCGGACGTTCGTCGGCAGCACTCCGGCCCTGCCGCGCAACAGTTGCAGCACCCGCTGGCCGGTCGGTCCGTTGCGGCAGGCCGTCGCGACCAGCCCGGCGTCCGGGGTGGGCGTGACCGTACCGACAGACGGCGCGGTGGTCGGCGGGGTGGCCGGTGCGGTGCTCGGGCTGGACGGTGTCGGAGCGGCGGTGTGGGTGGGCACGCTGGTCGGCTCCCCCAGCCCGGGTGGGGCGCCACAGCCGGCCAGCGCCGCGACGGCGAGCGCCATCGGCAGGACTCGGGCGAGGCTCCGCGCCGGAACGCGATCGGCTGCCGGGCCAGGAGTCGCCGGTGGGGGGTGGATCGTCGACCGCGGTGAGGGGGACGCGGGCGGGGGTGGGGTGAACGGCACGGGCCGATCCTCGGGACATCGGAGAATTCGTCGCGGCCGGGGTGGCCGAGCCCATCGTAGGGTGAGCGGCCGGTCGGGTGAAGGTCAGCCGGTGACGCGGTGCCCGGCGCGCTGGAGCGCGGCCGTGCCCTCGGTCAGCCGGACGGTCGGCACCAGCAGATAGTCGGTGTCGAACGTCGAGAACGTGACGGCACTGACCCGTGCCTCGGCGAGCGGGTCGACCAGCGCGGCCAGGCTGCCGGTGCCGGCCGGCGCCACCGGGGCGGTGACCCGTAGGCAGCGCCAGGTCGTCTCCACCACGGCCTGTGCCGGCGCCCGGTCGGTCGGGCAGATCACGGAGATCCCGTCGGAGGTCCAGCTCACCGTCACCACGTCCGCGTCGCGCAGCCCACTCGAGAGCGCGTACGGCAGGGTGGTGCCGGCGGCTAGCCGGCACACAGCGTATTCCCCCGGCAGTAGAGCGATATCGAGCATGAGGGCACCCTACGGCCTTCGTACGGACCCACCCCGGCAACGCCGCGTGCGGCAAAGGACACACCGCGCCGCAGGTCAGACCTCGGAGAAGAAGGTGAGCGACCCGGCGACGGTGCCGTCGGTGAGCACCGGGGTGGAGATCGCGTCAACCGTCGCGTCGGAGGTGTTCGCCGAGGCGGCCTGCACCCTGAGTAGCCCACGGGCGAGTCGGCCGGAGGAGAGCGCCAGCAGGGGCGGAATCTTGTCGATCTCGGCTTCGGTCAGCTCGCCACGGTTGGCGGTGAAGTCGAGCAGGCGCAGCCCGCCATCGAGCAACGGTCGCCCGATCAGCCCGGCCGGCTCACCGAGACAGAGCAGCTCGCAGCCGGCCGTGGAGATCGCCACCACCCGGGTGTCGGCGTCGATCAGCAGGCACGGCTCGTCGGCGCGGGAGACTGTCGACGACCATTGGCCGACGTTGTCGGACTCCGGCTCTGTCGAGGCCCGCGCCGCCGGCACGAACGCTTCCGAGAGCGAAAGTTCGACGTGGGCCACCGCGCCTCCTATGTGCACCGATCGACTGTCCACGCTAGCGGGTCGCCGACGGAATCACCGAGCGCACCGGGTCACCGGGGCGCACAGCGTGAACCGAGGCGACCGGTGACGGCGCGGAAACCGGTGAGGTGAACGGGGGGACCGGAGCCGCGTGGCGTCGCCGGTGACGTTACCGGCGGTGGGCCGGCTTGTCAGCGGCCGTTCGGCCCTCGTCGTACCACCGGTAGTCGGCGGTTGGACGGTACGTGCCGTTCAGCCAGGTGCCCGGGTGCTGCGCGACCCGGGAAAGCTTCTCGGCGGTCGCGGGGCTGATCCGGCTGCCGCCGGCCACGAGCAACCGGTCCAGTTCCCGGTGGGTGGCCATCAGACAGTCCTTCGGAAGACCGTAGACGCTGATCACGCCAGAGCCGACGAAGGTCAGCACCGGTGTCACCGGAACGGGCAGCCCCACCGCCTCGGAGAGCGCCTTGCTGGCCCGCTTCGCGTCCCGGCGGGACTCGGCCACGTACGGAGGCCGCTTGCCGTTGATCTGCACCACGTCCCCGGCGACGAGCACCCTGGCTCGGCCGTGGTCGGCGATGGTCACGGCGAAGAGGCCACTCGGCCCGATGGCGAGGAACCCGGCTCGCTCGTCCTGACCGCGGTCGAGGACGTCTGTCACGTCGGTGCGCGGCCACTCGATCACGTGCCAGGCGGGCCCGAGGTGGTCGAGTTGGCCCAACGCCCGTGCCCCGGCCGCCTCCAGGCGGCGTGCACCCCGCTCGGCCCGACGGCGGCGGGCCCATTCCAGCGGTGTCGGACGGACCGGTTCGAGAACCCCCGGCGCCTCGACGCGGGGGTGTGGCACCGCGACGGGCGGCAGTGCCCGAGCGGACGGTACGGCTCGTCGTGCGGGAAAGACAGTCATCGCGACCTCCGGCAAAAGGTCCCTCGAAGTTATGTCCTCACTACCCTACGTTGCCACTACCGGTGTTCGGCAAGCCGGAGCGCCGGAGTGACTGTGGATGAATGCCATATTCATCCACAGTTCTTTTCTCGGATGCCGCTAAACCCTGCCCTACGCTGCGGGAGTGACCCACTACGTCGACAGTGAAGTCGGGCGGCTCGGCACCGTACTGCTGCACCGGCCCGGCCCCGAACTGGCCCGGCTCACCCCACGCAACAACGACTCGCTCCTGTTCGACGCGATCCCCTGGGTGGGGCGCGCCCAGGAGGAGCACGACGCGTTCGCCGCCGCCCTGCGCGAGCGCGGCGTCGAGGTGCTCTACCTGGCCACCCTGCTGGCCGAGACCCTGGCCGTCGCGGACGCCCGGGCCGAACTCACCGAGCAGGTGCTGCGCTCCCGGCGGCTCGGCGACACGCTGCGCGCCCGCGTCGCCGACCACCTCTCCTACCTGGACCCGGCCGCGCTGGCCGACGTGCTCACCGCCGGGCTGGCCCACGAGGAGTTGCGGATCAGCTCCGAGCGGCCGGGCGGACTGGTCTACACGCTGATGGACCGACACGACTTCGTCATCGACCCGTTGCCCAACCTGCTCTTCACCCGCGACTCGTCGCTGTGGATCGGCGACCGGGTCGGTGTCACCAGCCTGGCCATGCCGGCACGCCGCCGCGAGACCACCCTGACCGACGCCATCTACCGCCACCACCCCCGGTTCGCCGGCACCGAATTCGTCTACCGTCCCAGCCTCGAGCACCTGGAGGGCGGGGACGTGCTGCTGCTCGCGCCCGGGGTGCTGGCGGTCGGGGTGGGCGAGCGGACGACCCCGGCCGGCGCGGAACGCCTGGGTCGGCAGGTCTTCGCCGCCGGCCTGGCCCACACCATCCTGGTGGTGCCGATCGCCCAGAAGCGCGCCACCATGCACCTGGACACGGTGTGCACGATGGTCGACGTGGACGCCGTCCTGATGTACCCCAACATCGCGAGCACGTTGTCCGCGTACACGGTGATCGCCGGCGGGGACGGCGAGGACCCGCGGGTGGACGGGCCGGCGCCGTTCCTGCGGGCCGCCGCCGACGCGATGGACCTCGACCTGCTCCGGGTCATCGACACCGGGCTGGATCCGGTCACCGCGGAACGCGAGCAGTGGGACGACGGCAACAACACCCTCGCGCTGGCCCCCCGGCTCTGCGTCGGCTACGAGCGCAACACGGAGACCAACGCCCAACTGGAGCGGGCCGGCATCGAGGTGATCCCGATCGCCGGCTCCGAGCTGGGCTCCGGTCGGGGCGGACCGCGCTGCATGTCCTGCCCGATCACCCGCGACCCGCTACCCGTCGCCGGCTGAGCACGCGACGACCGCACCCGCCGCCCGGCTGTGCGGGACGACGGCCCCGGCTCAGCGCAGGGTGAGCTGGCGGCCGAGCAGCCCCTGACGGGCCCGGCGGCCGGCGGCGTCGAGTGGGTCGGTGACGGTGAGCGCCTCGGCGTACCGCTTGGCGAACTGCGCCACCGGCTCCTCCCACTCGGCCGCCGGGGTCTCCTCCGGCAGGTCCCAGACCGGCACGAGTCGACCGTGCGCGCGGAACATGCCGGCGAACTTGGTCTGCTCGCCGAGCGTCAGCGTGCCGGCCGCGCCGAGTCGGGCCAGCGCGTCCAGGGCGGCGTCCTCGTCGTCCGGCAGCACCCAGCGCACGTGGGCCTTCTCCGGGACCTGACACCAGTACGCGGCCTTCGCGGCGGTCAGCCGGACCGTCGGGTAGATGGCCGCGTTCGCCCGCTCCAGCGACGCCTGGACGGTCGGATCGTCGGCGGCCCCGGGGTCGAGCCAGAAGTCGAAACCGTCGTGCATGGTGATGTCCAGCGGACCGTCCACGAGGATGTCCTGGAGCCGGGGCCCGGGGCCGGGCAGCGGCGGCACGGTCACCTGGCCACCCGGCTCGGTACGCAGCGCGCTGAGCAACGCGTCGGCCAGATCCCGCGACACGTCACCGGACTGCTGGTGGCGCTGGAGACCGATCAGCACCCGGCCGTCCGGCTTGGTGATCGCCGGGGCGGCCATCGGCAGCACCGTGGCGAGCGTCGCCGTCCGATCGCCGAATTCCTCGACCAGGGCGGGCGCCAGCCGCAGCGGGGCGGATGCGGCGGGCACCAGTTCGCGAAGCGCGATCCACTCGGACTCGTCGACCAGCCCGTCGAACGGACGCGGCACGAAGACGTCCCGCACCTTGTCGCGACGGGGGGTGGTGTCGGCGGCGGCGCGCTGGCTCTTTCGACGCTTACTCACGGCGTCACAGCCTAGAGCCCCGAGCGGCTCGCCGTGACCGGGACCCGCCCGAGCCGTCCTCAGCCCGCCGGCACCAGGTCGGGTCGAGGCGCCGGCGCCGGATCGAACTCCGCCCAGACGCGCTGGCCCATGCCGTCCTGCTCGACGCCCCAACGGGTGGCCAGGCCGGCCACGATGTGCAACCCGCGCCCGTCCGCCGCGTCCGGGCTGGCCGTCCGCAGCCGTGGCCCGGCGCTTCCGCTGCCGCCGTCGGTGACCCGCAGCTGGATCAGTGCGCCCTCGGCCGAGGGCCGTAGCTGCCAGGCAACCCGGATCACGCCGCCGGGCAGCGGCCTGGCGTGCCGCACCGCGTTGCCCACCAGCTCCGCGAGCACCGCGATCAGGTCCGCGAGGAGCGTCGGGGGTACGACGTCCGCCAGTTCGGCGGCGAGCCGGTGTCGGGCCAGCCGTGCCCCGCCCGGGTGGTGGGGAACCACCACGCACCAGGCTCGATCCCTCGTTGCCGCTGCCACCGTTGCCTCCACGTCGCGCCACCCCTGGTCAACCGCGTGGTAGCCGCACCTCTGCGACCGTACCGCCGCCGGTCCTCGGACGTAGGGATACCCATCCATTCTGCTGTTCAACGATCCGGCGGACGAGATAGAGGCCGAGCCCGGCCCCCGGGTAGCCGCGACGGTCGCCGGACTCGCCCTGCCAGAACCGGTCGAACGCCCGTTCCACGTGCTCGGGTCGGATGCCGATGCCCTGGTCGCTGACCCGGAACGCCACCAGATGACCGTCGACCGAGGCGGTGATCTCGATGGGAGAACCAGGTGCCGAGTACTTACCGGCGTTGGTCGTCAACTCGGTCAGCACGGTGGACAGGCTGGGCCGGTGACCGAGCGCCTTGGGCAGATCGCTCGGGAGGCGGAGCACCAGCCGGCGGCGCAGCTCCGCCGGCAGGTCGACGACGGCGGAGCGCAGCGCCTCGCCGAGGTCGAACGGGGTGGGAGGGTCGTCGCCCGGACCCACCTCGGCCGCCGAGCTGAGCAGCCGGTCGACCAGGCGGGCCAGCTCGTTGGCGCGTTGCCCGATCACCCGGGCCGCCTGCCGTCGGTCGACGTCGGTCAGCGACTCCCAGTGGTCGGTGAGGGTGTCCGCGTACCCCTTGATGACGGTGACCGGGGTGCGCAGCTCGTGGCTGGTCACCGCCACGAACAGCTCGCGGTCGTGGTCGCGGCGCTGCTGGTCGGTGATGTCGCGGAAGGTGACCACCCGTAGCGTTCCCGGGCCGGGCAGGTCGCCGGAGGTGATCCGCAGCCAGCGGCCGTCCGGCATCCGGTGGTCCCGAACCTGCCCGGACGGCGGCAGCGGGAACGGCAACGGGCGGCTCAGCGCCTGCTCGACCGTCCGGCCGGTGACCTGGGCGGCGGCCGGGTTCCAGAGCCGGACGTGCCCGTCCCGGTCGACGACGGCCAGCCCGTCGGCGAGGGCCGCCACCACCGGGCCGTCGCCGTGCACCGGCAGGCCACTCTGGTCGCCGTACATGTGCGCGATGCAGGAGGCGAGATAGGCGATGACGCCCTGCTGCTCGTCGCCCGGCTCGTCGTCGCCCGGATAGAGCGCGTGCAGGCTGCCGACGGTGTGACCACCGATCTCGGCCCGGGAGACCACCATCCGGCGCAGGCCGCTGCCGGCCAGTTCGCCGGCCAGCTTGCCGTTGAGGTCGCTCACCCGCGCCTGGCGTACCCGTGGCCCGGAGAGCAGGCAGACGGTGTCCGGGTCGTCGACCGCCAGTGGTCGGCCGAGGGCCCACTCCGCCGCGCCGGTCGCGGCGATGACGCGACCGCCGGTCGGACCGAACTCGACGAACGCCATCCCGGTCGCGCCGAGTGCCGGCTGGACCACCCGGAGCAGCTGGGTGAGGACCGGCAGGCCCGCGTCCCCGGAGTTGATCATCTCGATCACGACGGTGTGGCCGGCGAGGAGAGCGGGGAAATCGATACGCTCCGGCATGTGCCGAGTCTGCCCCGCCGACCCGGTTTTGGCACCCCCCGCCCGGTCGATGGGGTCAGCGGTCCAGCCGGGCGAGGGCGTACGCGGGCCGGTCGGTGATGATCCCGTCCACTCCGGCGGCCAGCACCAGCTCGAGGTCGGTCGGCTCGTTGACCGTCCAGACGTACACCTGGTTGCCGGCCGCGCGCAGTGCGGGCAGCAGCTGCGGGCGGGCCCGGACCAGGCCGATGCCCGGTCCGGCGATCCGGGTGCCGAACGGCAGCCGACCCAACCGCAGCCAGCGCGGCAGCACCTCCAGCAACAGCACGGTGGGCAGCGTCGGGGCCAGCTCGCGCACCCGACGGACCGCCAGCGGGGAGAACGACATGACGGTGACCTGCACCGGGTCGTCCGGCGCGGGGTCGGCGAGCCCGTACCGGCGCAGCAGGCTGACCAGCCGCCGTTCCACGTTCGAGCCGTAGCGGGACGGGTGCTTCGTCTCCACCAGCAGTCGGACCGGCCTCCCGGCGGCGAGCACCGCGTCCAAGAGCCGGGCCAGGGTCAGCAGGCGGGTGTGCGACTCGTCCGGCGGCAGGTCGCCGTTCGGGGCGCTGCCCGGGTGCCACGAGCCGAAGTCCAGGGCGTCCAGTTCGGCGAGCGTACGCGCGCTGACCAGACCGCGACCGTTGCTGGTGCGGTCGAGTCGTCGGTCGTGCACGCAGACCAGGTGCCCGTCCCGGGTCAGCCGGACGTCGCACTCCAGGCCGTCGGCGCCCTCGTCGAGGGCGCGCAGGTACGCGGCGAGGGTGTGCTCGGGTAGGTCGAACGAGGCGCCGCGGTGCGCGAAGACCAGTGGCCCGCCCATTCCGCCGGCCTCAGATGACCTGGCCGGGCTGCCCGTTCGCGTCGACCACCGGTCGGCCGACCGCAGCCCACTGGCGCATCCCGCCGTCGGCGTTGCGCACCTGCTCCCAGCCGTTGTTGATCAGGTAGGCGACGACCTGGGCGGAACGCCCGCCGGAACGGCAGACGACCGCCACCTCCCGGTCGGTGGGCACCTCGGCCAGCCGGGCCGGCAGCTCCATCATCGGCAGGTGGTGGGCGGTGGGCGCGTGGCCGGCCGCCCACTCGTCGTCCTCCCGCACATCCAGCAGGTAGGTCTCGTCGGCGATCTCGGTCACGGGCACGGTGGGAACCTGGGGTCCGAACACAGGAAGCAACACTAGATCCTCGTGGCCCGGTTCGGCACCGACCGGGCCGTCGGCACCGTCACAACCGGGTCACCCAGCGCGGGTTGGCCTGCGCCCAGGCCGGAACCCGGGTGCCGCGGAGCGCCTCGAAGAGCCCGTTGCCGCCGTTGTCGAGCACCACGTACGAGACCTCGTCGATGGTCTGTGGCGAGGACGGCACCTGGACGCCTCGCATCCCGTCGGGCGGCAGCGCGCGCAGCGCGAGGAGCAGGTCCTCCAGGGGTACGCCGTTGGTGTCGACGGTCAACGAGCCGCCGACCGCCCGGAGCACCTGGTCGAGTTTGACGGGGTTGCTCCGCAGGTCCGCCCTGCCGGCGCTGTCCAGCATCGCCCGGAGCAGCTGCTGCTGGTGGTGCTGCCGGTCGTAGTCACCGCCGGGCAGGTCGTAACGCTGTCGGACGTAGTCCAGCGCCTGCGCCCCGTCCATCTGCTGGCAGCCGGTGGAGAAGACACGGTTGGTGTGGATCGAGCGGACCTCGGTGTCCACGCACATCTCCACCCCGCCGAGCAGGTCGATGACCTTCCGGAAGCCGGAGAAGTCGATCAGCGCGGCGCCGTCGAACCGGATTCCGGTGAGCCGGTGCAGGGTGGCGGAGAGCAGTTGGGCGCCGGCCTGCCCGCCGCCGCCGTGCTCGTACGCGGCGTTGATCTTGTCTTGACCGCCGCCGAAGCCGTTCGTGGGCGGGATGGCGACCAGCAGGTCACGCGGGATGGAGACGAGGTACGCCTCCCGCTGCCCGGCGGGGACGTGCACGATGAGGATGGTGTCCGAGCGTTGGTCCGGGCCGCTGTCGCCCGGGCGTCGGTCGGAGCCGACCAGGAGATAGTTGAGCGGCCCGTCCAGGTCGGTGCGCTCGGTGCGGGCGTCGGCGTCGAGCAGTTGCTCCCTGGTCACCGTGCGGTCGTAGCGGTGGCTGAGCGTCTTGAGCCCGGCCACGGCGAGCCCCGCCAGCAGGACGAGAGCCAGGCCGATGCCGAGCAGGATCCGCGGCCAACGGGCTCGAGGCGACCGGGCGGACGGGGCCGCTTCGGCCCGGTCCGCTGCGTTCCGTCCCCACCTGGACGTGACCGCCTCCCCGCAGCCGATACGTGAAACCTGCTCACGTCAGGCTACGGGCGGTGACGGGACCCTCGCTGGCTTTCCGCGACTCCCGGCCTCACTTGCGGGTGGAGATCACCTCGGGGTGGGTGAAGACGAACTCGGCGAGCTTGTCCTGCTTGACCGCCTGGAACATCGCCATCGTCTCTTCGCTCAAGCCCTCGGTGTTGTTGTCGTTGGCGTGGAAGGTGCCGTTGTTGGTCTTGAGCATGGTCAGCTCGTTGCCGGTGACCCCGCGCATGGTGAAGATGAAGTCCTCGATCGGCACACCACCGGTGTCCAGCACGAACGCCTTGCCCGCCGCCTTGATCAAGTTGTTCATCTTGGCCGGGTTGGACAACATCCCACCCTCGGTGGCCTTCTTCGCCATCGCCTTGATCAGCTGCTGCTGGTTGGCCTGCCGGTCGTAGTCGCCGTTCTTGAGGGACTTGCGCTGGCGGGAGTAGTCGAGCGCGGCCCAACCCTCCATCTCCTGGCAGCCCTTCTTGTGCACCACCGGGGTCCGCTCCTTGCCGGTCTTCTTGGCGTCCGCGTTCCACATCGGCTTGCCGTCGACGTACGACATGTGCAGCGACTTGACCTCCTGGCTGACACAGATCCGCACCGTGCCCAGGGTGTCGATGACGTTCTTGAAGCCACCGAAGTTGATGATCGCCGCGCCGTCGAAGCTGATCCCGGTGAGCCGCTTGATCGTCTGGGCCATCAGCTGGGCGCCACCCTCCCAGCCGCCACCGTTGGCCGCACCGGCCTGGAACGCGGCGTTGATCTTTCCGGAGCCGCCGCCGTAGCCGCTCTTCTTGAACGCCGGGATCTGCGCCTCGGTGTCCCGGGGGATCGAGATCAGGTACGCCTGGTCGTGCGTGGCCGGAATGTGCAGGATGATGATGCTGTCCGAGCGGACGTCGTCGGCGGCCCAGCGCTCCCGCGCGTCCACGCCGAGCAGCAGCATGTCGATCGGGCCGTCCAGGCTCGCACCGCCCTCGGCGTCGGACTTGCCGGCATCACCCAGCAGGTTGCCCTTCGCGATGCCACCGGTCGCCTGCCCGATCAACGCCTTGCTGCCGACGATGGCCACCCCGCTGCTCAGCATCAGCACGGCACCGAAGACAACGGTCAGTCTGGCCCAGAGCGGGTCCTTGCGCTTGGTCCGCTTCTTCGACCCACCGCCACCCGGGCGGTCGCCACCGCCACCACCGCCGCTGCCGGGCGGACGCGAGCCAGGCCCGCCGCCCGAGGGGCGCGCCTGCGCGGGTATGGCCGCAGCGACTCGACCGCTGGGGGCGGCGGACCCGGAGGAAGAAGGGCGACGACTGGCCTGAACCGGCATGCGTGCTCCAGCTCGTGATCAGGAGGGGGCGGCACCACTGTACGTACATCAAATCGACTTGGCGAGTTCATCCCGGGTCAATCCGGACGTCGAATTTTGCAGGCTCATTCGATCGTCGCTGCTCGATGACCCGAACGGCTGGTGCCGGTCGGGCTGCGGTCAGCCGCCGTCGTTGCTCTTCGGCGGGTTCGCCTTGACCCAGTCGGCCATCGTGTCCGCGGACATGGCCTGGTACATCGCGAGCGCCTTCTCCCGGTCCGACACCACCACCGACTCGCCGTTGATGGTGTCGCTGCCCGAGTTCGGGCTGGTCACAAAGGTGAGGTTCTGGCCGCGCAGGTTACGGAACTGCAGCGCCATGTCTGTAACCGAGAAAGTCTGGTCGACGGTTACGGCCGCCGTCACCGACTTGAGGAAATCGTTGAGCTTCTTCGGGTTCGCCAGCGTGCCGGTGCTGGCCGCCTTGTCCATCAGCGCCCGAAGGAACTCCTGCTGGTGCCGCATCCGGGCGAAGTCCCCGTCCGGGAACTGCTTGCGCTGCCGGATCCAGTCCAGCGCCTCCGCACCGTCCATGTGGTTGGTGCCCTTGGTGAAGGTCCGGTACGGCTTGTGGATCGAGGTGATGGTGCGCTCCACCTTCAGGTCCACCCCGCCGAGAGCGTCGGTGACCTCCTTGAAACCGCCGAAGTCGATCGCCATCACATGGTCGATCCGAACGTCGGTGAAGCACTCCACGGTGCGTACCGCCAGCGGCAGCCCACCGAACGCGAACGCTGCGTTGATCTTCGCTCGCGAACCGGAGCCGCAGTCCGCGCCGGCGCTCTCCGGGATCGGCACGTACAGGTCGCGGGGAATGGAGACCAGGTAGGCCTCCTGGTGGTCGGCCGGAATGTGCATGATGATGATCGTGTCGGCGCGCCACTGACTCTTGCTGTCGACCGGCGCGTCCGGGTCCCGGGAGTCGCTGCCGACCAGCAGGATGTTCAGCGCGCCATCGACGGTCTTGGCGGGCCGGCCACCGGTGATCTCCGCGAACGGGTCGGTGCGGGCCAGGTCACCGTTGAGGTTGCGGGCGTACAACCAGGCGCCGACGCTGCCGAGCAGCGCCAGCACCAGCACCGCGGCCCCGGCCACCAGGGCGATTCGGCCCCAGCGCGGTCGCGGGCCGCGCCGCCCCGGACCACCGGTGCCACCCGCACCGCCGGGCCCGGTGGGCCCCGCCGGGCCACCGGACCGAGGCTCCTCCTCGTCGTACGACGGGTAGAAGCGCGCCTCGGTCGGACGGGCACGCCCGGAGGCTCCCCGATCGGGGCCGGGCACCGACGCGCGCCCGGCGCTGCGGTGCAGGTACGGATGCGGGACGCCGGCAGACGAGGTCGCGGACATGTAACTCAGGGTACGTAGCGGGAGCCACTGCCGCCTTCAGGCGACACTCAGCGGCGGGCGGTACGCGTAAATCTGGTTACCCTAGCCGCGACCGGAAGTACTCGATCGTGCGTCGCAGGCCATCTTCGGGCGCGACCGACGGCTCGTATCCGAGCAGTTCACGAGCGAGCGTGAGATCCGGTCGGCGCATCTCCGGGTCATCCGAGCTGCGGGTGACATAGGTCACCTTCGAGGTGCTGTCGGAGAGCGACACGATCAACTCGGCGAGTTGCCGCATGGTCAGCTCGTGCTCGGTGCCGCAGTTGACCGGGCCCGTCTCGGTCGAGTCGAGCAGCAGCAGGATGCCGCGCACCAGATCCTCGACAAAGCAGATGGACCGGGTCTGGTTGCCCGTGCCGTGCACGGTGATCGGCTCGCCGCGCAGCGCCTGGGAGATGAAGGTGGGGATGGCGCGGCCGTCGTCCGGGCGCATCCGCGGGCCGTACGTGTTGAAGATCCGGACGATCGCCGCGTCGAGCCCCCGGTAGCGGTGGTAGGCCATCGTCGCGGCCTCGGAGAAGCGCTTGGCCTCGTCGTAGACGCTGCGGACCCCGATCGGGTTGACGTTGCCCCAGTAGGTCTCCCGCTGCGGGTGCTCCTTCGGGTCCCCGTACGCCTCGGAGGTGGAGGCCATCAGGAACCGGGCGCCGTCGGCGACCGCGCGCTCCAGCAGGTGCAGGGTGCCGACCGAGCCGACCCGGAGGATCTCCACCGGCAACTGGGCGAAGTCGGTGGGGCTGGCCGGAGAGGCCATGTGCAGGATCGCGTCGAACCGCTCGGCCAGCGCCGGCTGGTGGGTCGGCAGACCGTCGGAGATGTCCGCTTCGACGAGGGTGAAGGTCGGCTTATCCAGCAGGTGGGCGACGTTCTCCTTGGAGCCGGTCACGAAGTTGTCCAGCGCCACCACCGTGCAGCCTCGGGCGATCAGGGCGTCCACCAGGTGCGACGGGACGAAGCCAGCTCCGCCGGTGACGAGGACGCGGTGATCGGAACCAAAGCGCTCAGCAACCTTCATGCCGCTCAGCCTACCGACCGCCGAATTCGCGGAAGGGGTCCCCTGTTGACGTCACGCGTCAACCGGGGACCCCTCGACAGGTGCCGCGGTCAGTGGGCGCCAGCGCCGGTGAGGGCGCGCACCTCCAGCTCCGCGTACTTGTCCTCGTCGTGCTCCTTGGAGATGACAGTGCCGATCCACCCGCAGAGGAAACCGAACGGGATGGAGAGGATGCCCGGGTTGGACAGCGGGAACCACTGCCAGTCGTGGTCCGGGAACATCGAGGTCGCCGCACCGGAGACCACCGGCGAGAAGAACACCAGCAGCACGGCCGAGAGCAGCCCGCCGTAGATCGCCCACACCGCGCCGGAGGTGTTGAACCGCCGCCAGAAGAGGCTGTAGAGGATCGCCGGCAGGTTGCCCGAGGCGGCGACCGCGAAGGCCAGCGCCACCAGGAACGCCACGTTGAGGTTCTGCGCGTAGATCGACAGGGCGATCGACACCGCGCCGATCCCCAGGGCGGAGATCCGGGCGACCCGCACCTCCTGCCGCTCCGACGCCTCACCCTTCTTCAGTACGTTCGCGTAGAAGTCGTGCGCCAGGCTGGACGACGAGGCCAGCGTCAACCCGGCGACCACCGCGAGGATGGTGGCGAAGGCGACCGCCGCGATGATCGCCAGCAGGGCTGCCCCACCCAGTTCACCGCCGAAGAAGTCGATGCCGAGCGCTTCGGCCAGCTGCGGCGCGGCGGTGTTGCCGGCCTTGTCCTGTGCCGTGATCGCCTGGCTGCCCACCAGCGCCGCCGCACCGAAGCCGAGCGCCAGGGTGAGCAGGTAGAAGGTGCCGATGATGCCGATCGCCCAGAGCACGCTCTTGCGGGCCGCCTTCGCGGTCGGCACCGTGTAGAAGCGGATCAGGATGTGCGGCAGACCGGCGGTGCCGAGCACCAGGGCGATGCCCAGGGACAGCAGATCCACCTTGTTGTAGAAGGTCTGCGTCGAGTTGCCGGCGACCTCGACGCCGTACCGCAACCCGGGTTCGAGGAACGCGCTGCCCTTGCCGGAGGCGGCGGCCGCCTGGCCGAGCAGCTCCGACAGGTTGAAGTTGAACTTCGCCAGCACCAGGATGGTCATCAACAGCGCGCCACCCATGAGCAGGAACGCCTTGACGATCTGCACGTAGGTGGTGCCCTTCATGCCACCCACGGTCACGTAGATGATCATCAGCGTGCCGACCATGATGATGGTGGCCACCTTCGCCGTGTCCGCGTCCATGCCGAGGAAGGTCGTCCCCGGCCGGATGCCGAGCAGCAGCGCGACCAGCGCGCCGGCGCCGACCATCTGAGCGAGCAGGTAGAAGATCGACACCGTGATGGTGGAGACCGCCGCGGCCGTACGCACCGGACGCTGACGCATCCGGAAGGCCAGCACGTCCGCCATCGTGTACCGGCCCGAGTTCCGCAGCAGCTCAGCGACGAGCAGAAGGGCCACCAGCCAGGCGACCAGGAAGCCGATCGAGTAGAGGAAGCCGTCGTAGCCGTACAGCGCGATGATGCCGGCGATGCCGAGGAACGAGGCGGCCGACATGTAGTCGCCGCCGATCGCCATGCCGTTCTGGAAGCCGGAGAAGGACCGGCCGCCCGCGTAGAAGTCGGTCGCCGTCTTGGTCTGCCGGCTGGCCCAGATGGTGATGCCCAGGGTCACCGCCACGAAGACCAGGAAGAGCGTGATGGTCAGGTTGCGGGCGGTGTGATCGCCCGCCTCGGCCGCGAGGAACGTCTCAACCGCGAGGACCTTGCTCATGGGTCACCTCCCCGATCTCGGCGCGGATCCGGTCCGCGATGGGGTCGATCTTCCGGTCCGCGTACCGGGAGTAGAGCCAGGCGATCAGGAACGTGGAGACGAACTGGAGCAGGCCGAAGACCAGTGCGACGTTGATGTTGCTGCCGAACAGCTTCGTGCCCATGAAGTCCCGGGCGTACGCGGAGAGAATGACGTAGAGCGCATACCACAGGAAGAACGCGACGGTCATCGGGAAGACGAAGCCGCGCAGCGCACGCCGCAGCCCGGCGAACTCGTCCGAC
Source organism: Micromonospora sp. NPDC127501 (assembly GCF_040302185.1). Classification (NCBI taxonomy): domain Bacteria; kingdom Bacillati; phylum Actinomycetota; class Actinomycetes; order Micromonosporales; family Micromonosporaceae; genus Micromonospora; species Micromonospora sp. NPDC127501. Next base: position 635,560 of record NZ_JBEORJ010000002.1, read on the forward strand.
CGTTGTACGGCCAGGTACTTGTCCGACTGGGAAGCAGCCGGAGCGGGTGTGTCCGTGGACATCTGTGGATCACCACCTTCACAGGCGTCAGAGGAGTTTCGCGCACCGTAAAGAGCGCACTCCCCGGCAGGGAAGGCTGAGATCGACGCCGGTCGGCGAGTGCGCCGAGCGGTTGACTGGCTGCGCCAAGTGACTCAGGTCACTGCGGTGATCGGTCGCCCCTGGCGAGGCGTCCGTTCAGGCCGGCAGCTCGTGGTAACGACCGCGGTAGTGCAGCAGCGGGGTGGCCTCCTCGGCCAGGTCGACCGCCTCGATCGTGGCCTCGACCAGCAGGCCCCAGCCGTACTCCCGGGCGGTGTCCAGCCGGCACCCGGCCCAGCCGCCGGCGTCCGCCGGAACCGGCCCGTACGGCGTCTCGTTCCACGCGCCGGTGGCGAAGAGCCCGCCCGGGGCGGGAAAGAGGCCGGCGAACCGGTCGGCGAGTTGCCGGTGCGGCGGGCCGAGCGGCGTGACCGCGAACCGACCCGACTCCTCGACGGCCGCCCAGAGGTCGGACTCCGGGTCGATCAGCCCGAGCAGCCGGTCCGGTTCCCCCTCGGCCACCAGGGTGGACGAGACGGTCAGCCCGGCCGGACCGGGCGCCGTCCAGAGGGTCACCGGTGCGGCGAGGCGACCACGCAGCCGGCGTACGGGCGACCGTTGCCCGGTCGGCACCGCGAACGGATCGGTGTGGTGGATCTCGGCACCCGGCTCATGATTCACGTGAAACATTGTGACCCGCCCCGCCCGTCGCCCGAACCCGACCGGCGAAGGAGCGAATCAGGGCGGCGACCTCGTCCGGTCGCGTGTCGAGCACGAAGTGCCCCCCGTCGAGCAGGTGCACCTCCGCCCCCGGCACGTCGGAGCGGTACGCCTCGGGTTCGGTGACCTCGAACGAGGTGTCGTACCGACCCCAGACGACCAGCAGCGGCGGCTGCGTCCGGCGGAGCCAGTCCTGCCAGGCCGGGTACGAGGCGACGTTGGTCCGGTAGTCGTACTGGAGGTCCACCTGACGCTCGATCTCCCCCGGGCGACTGAGGAAGGCATGCTCGTCGACCCACAGGTCGGGGTCGTACCGCTCCGGGTCCGGATCGTTGCCGACGTGCCGGGTCCGGATCGCCGCCAGCGAGAGGATGTTCTCCCGGACCGCCGCCTCGTGCGCGGTCCGGTCCTGCCAGAAGGCCCGGCGGGTGCCCCAGAGCGGGCCCAGCCCGGTGTCGTGGGTTACCGCGTTCTGCACGATGAGGCCGCGCAGGCGACCCGGATCGGCGAGGACCATCCGGAACCCCACCGGTCCTCCATAGTCCTGCACGTAGAGCAGGTAGCGCTCCGCGCCGACGGCGGCGGCGAAACCCGCCATCGTCTCGGCGATCCGGTCGAAGGTGTACGGACTCCGCGGATCCGGGGCGGCACTGTGCCCGAAACCGGGATAGTCCGGCGCGATCAGCCGGAACTGGTCGGCGAGCCGATCGAACAGCGGCTCGAACATCCGCGACGAGGACGGGAAACCGTGCAGGAGCAGCAGCACCGGCGCGTCCGGTGCCCCCGCCTCCCGGTAGAAGATCGAGAGCCCGTCGACGACGATGCTGCGGTAACGCGTGTGCGAGCCCATGCCGACGCCCCTTCGTCCCGACTGCTCGCACCATAACGAGGGTCGGGTGCCCCCGACCGGCGTTCGGCCGGACGGGGCGGCCCGCGCTCAGCGCCGGGGGGTGACAGTGGCCAGCAGCTCCGGCTGACGTCGGTCCAGCACGTCGCCGGCCAGGTACGCGCCCAGCAGCGCCGCGCCCAGCCCGTACGCGGCCCCGACCGGCAGGGCCAGCCAGAGCCACGCGTCACCGAGCAGCGCGGCGGCCACCACCATCGGCACCGCGGCGACCACCGAGGCGAGCATGGCCAGCAGGGTGAGCAGCCCCTTTGCCAGACCCGCACCGCTGTTCATGGCGAACGGGTTGCTCGTCTCCGGCAGTGAGTACGCCCCGAGCACCGAGATCAGGCTGTTCACCGCCAGCCCGGCGCCGTAGGTGGCGACCAGGCCGCCGATGGTGAGCCCGATCCATTCCGGCCGGCTGAGCAGAAACGACAACACCACCGCGACGAGGCCCAACATCGGCAGCACGTACAGCGAGAAGGCCGTCATGCGGGCCCGCAACTCGACCCGGCCGGGCACGCCGGCCACCACGTTCGCCGCGTACGCGCTGCCGTCGAAGCCGAACTGGTTGGCCAGTGTGACGGCGGCGAGCACGCCCACGAGGAGCATGGAGATGGTGACCACGACCGGTGAGCTGTCGCTGGCAGCCGCCGTGAGCCCGGCACCGTCCTCGAACGCGAAGTCTCCGCCCGTAACGTTGATCAACACTGGCACGAAGATGCCCACCACCGCGATCGTGATCAGGTTGGCCCGCCGGCGCGCGTCCCGCCACCAGTAACGGGCCTCCCGGGCGACCAGGGCACCGAACCGGTCCCGGCCGGCCCAGGTGGCGACCCGGGGAAACAGTTGGGCGACAGCGCCGCCGGTGACCCCGCGCCGCACCGGGGCCTTGCCGGCGCTCGCCGCACCCACCATCGCCGACTCGATCGACCGGGACCACCAGGCCAGCAGGGCTCCGAGCGCCACCACCGTGATCAGCAACTTGACCGGTGCCGCCCACACCCGGCCCTGGGCCACGTCGATGCCGGCGGTCCACGGAGCGCCCAACGGCGTCCAGCCGATCACGGTCGCCACGCCGGTCAACCGGGTCCAGTCCGCCTCGCGCAGCGCGGCGAGGCCGAAGATCTGCAACGGGCCGAGCAGCGCGGCCGTCACCGCCAGCAGCACGGCCGCCAGGTCGCGGACCCGTCGGGACCGCAACATGGTGGCGAAGGCGCTGGTCACCGCCCGGCTGGCGGCCACACAGAGCAGCAACCCGGCGAGCACACCCACGACGGCGACCAACCCCGCTGACCAGCCACCCAGCGACCAGGCGGTCAGCACCAGCCCGAACGACGCGATGAGCACCGCCAGCACCGGCACGCTGATCAGGGCCGCCACGAACAGGCCGGTCACCAACGTGCGCCGGGGCAGCGGCAGCAGCGCGAACCGGGCCGGGTCCAGTGTCTCGTCCACACCGAAGAAGACCAGCGGCAGAAACAGCCAACCCAGCACCAGCAGCCCGCCACCGGCCGCCGCGATCAGCACCGCGTACCGGCCGTTGCCGGTCAGGCCCGGCGCGGCGAAGAGGAAGAACCCGCTGGCGGCGAACCAGAGCCCGAGCAACGCGCCGCCGACGAACAGGGCGATCCGCCAGCCCTGGCCCCGGAAGTTGTTGCCCATCACCCGCAGCTTGAGCCGCACGAAGTGGCGAGCGGAGACAGCGCGTACGGGCGCTGCGGGGCTGGCGTCCACGCTCACTGGGAGAGCCACGACAGCTCCTCGCCGGTCGCGGTGCGCCCGCCGACCACCTCGACGAAGACCTGCTCCAACGAGCGACCGCCACGGACCTCGTCGATGGTCCCGACCCGCTTGATGGTGCCGCCGGCCAGGATCGCGACGTGCGAGCAGAGCCGCTCGACGACCTCCATGACGTGACTGGAGAAGACCACAGTGCCGCCGCCGGCCGCGTACCGGGTGAGGATGTCCCGGATCAGCGCTGCGGAGACCGGGTCGACCGCCTCGAACGGCTCGTCCAACACCAGCACCCGGGGGCCGTGCAGCAGCGCGCAGGCCAGGCCGATCTTCTTCTTCATGCCCGCCGAGTAGTCCACCACCAGCGTCCGACCGGCGTCGCCGAGCGCCAGCACGTCCAGCAGCTCGGCAGCCCGCTGGTCGACCACCGCCGGGTCCATCCCCCGCAGCAACCCGTTGTACGCCAGCAACTCCGCGCCGGTCAGCCGGTCGAACAACCGGACCCCGTCGGGCATCACGCCGAGCAGCCGCTTGGCGGTGACCGGGTCCTGCCAGACGTCGTGCCCGAGCACCCAGGCCGAGCCGGCGTCCGGTCGCAACAGCCCGACAGCCATCGACAGGGTGGTCGTCTTGCCGGCGCCGTTCGGGCCGAGCAGGCCGTAGAAGGAGCCGGCGGGAACGTCCAGGTCGACGCCGGCCACCGCGATGGTGCCGTCGAACCGCTTGGCCAGGCCACGCAGTGCGAGCGCGGGGTGCTCAACAGTCATGCGCCGACGTTATCCGTCGATCGCCAGTTCCGCCGTCCGGCGACGGGCGGACCCGCGATCATCCCCGAGGCGGACGAGCCCCCAAAGCCCCGGGTACGGATGCTGGCGACCGTTGTCCCGCTCCCACTCGGCCACCGCCCGGGTGCGGTCCGGGTCCTCGCCGGTTGCCACCTCAGCCCTCGATCGCGCCCCGCGGACGTCCCCCTCCTCGCGGCACCTGATGCAACCGGACGCCGTGCTCGCGGGTGACAGAGGCAGGAGCGACACGGGGAGGGGCATTGGACAGAGATGACGGCTTCGAGGAGTTCTACCGAGCCAGCAGGCAGCGGGTCGTCACCGTGCTGTACGCGCTCGGTGGCGACATCCACGAGGCGCAGGATGCCGCGCAGGAGGCGTACGTGCGGGCCTGGCAGCGCTGGCGGCGCATCAGCGAGTACGACGATCCGGAGGCGTGGGTGCACGTCGTGGGACACCGCCTCCTCCAGAACCGTTGGCGGAAGATTCGTAACGGGATCACCGCCCATCGGCGGAACGGTCCGGTGACCGCTGTCGGACCACCATCGGAGAACACTGTCGCGCTGGTCGCCGCGTTACGCCAACTGCCGAGGGACCAACGCGAGGCGATCGTCCTGCACCACCTCGCGGATCTTTCGGTCGCGGACATCGCGACGCGGACCGCTGTTCCGGTCGGCACTGTCAAGGCCCGGCTCGCCCGAGGGCGCAAGGCCCTCGCACCTCTGCTCGGCACCACCCTCCCCGAGGAGGTCAGCAATGCCTGATCAGCCCTTCGTCGACTTGTTCCAGGACACCGAGCACCTGACCTGGGCCCCGACCGAGCAGGTGCGGGAGCGCGGCCGGCGGCGGACCCGTCAGACGAGGATCGTGGCGGCGCTCGCCGGCGTGGTGGCGGTGGCCCTGGTGGCCACCGGGGCGGTGGCGCTGGCCAGTGGCCGGGAGGGGGCGCCGACGCCGGTGCTGCCGGCGACCGGATCACCCACCCCGACACCCGCGCCGTCGGCCACCTCGGGCGCGCCTCGCCCGTCGACGACCAGCACCACTCCCGCCGCACCGCCCTCGAGCCCATCACGTACCAGTGGTCGGCCGTCGGGCGGTTCTACCAACCCGGCGATCCCGGCCGCAGCCATGCTGCAGCTCTCGGATCTGCCCGCCGGCTTCACGATGACAGAGGGCGACATCGACGGCGACTGGAGCCTGGAGTCGGTGTCGATCTACTGCCGCGAAGCACCGTCGTGGACGTCCAACGGCAGGCTCGCCCAGCGAACCGTGTCGTTCGACTCGCCCACCGACAGCATGATCCAACGGGTCGTCCGCTACTCGGCCGGCAATGCTGCCCTTGACATGGACGGGGTCCGCGCACTTTTCACCGGCTGCAAACCCAGGGGGGCGACCAGCTCGCTGTCGGTCCTGGCTGACGGGCTGGGGGCCGGCGACGAGTCTCTGCTGGTGGGCTCGGACATCGAGGGCGTGCGCAGCCGCTGGCTCGTCGTACGGCAGGGCGATCTGGTGGCACAGGTCGCGTTGGACAGGGATACCACGCCGAAGGAGGCGCGGCAGTACGCCCGCCCGGTGGCCCAGCGGCTCTGCGCCGGCACTGACACCTGTTGACCTGGTGGCGACCCCGGGCTCACCTCTGCCAGGCCAAGGTGGGTCCGGGGCGAAGGGCGCCTGGCGGTGATCATGACCGAGGGGGTTGTGGCGGCGGTGATCACTGCATGCGGAGGGCTTCCGGGGTGTGTAGGCGGAGCATGGTGGCGGCGATGTCGGCCGGGGCCCGCCTGCGGGTCGCCATCGACACGGCGACCATCACGGTGAAGGCCAGCGGCACCGTCCAGGCGGCCGGCTGCGCGATGAGCGTGGCCGGCCAGCCGGACAGCGGTGGGCCGAGCACGGTGACCAGCACCGCGCCGATCGCCGCGCCGCCGCCGGCCACCACGCCGGCGGTGGCGCCCACGTCGGTCAGCCCGCGCCACCAGATCCCGAGCACCAGCAGCGGGCAGAAGCTCGACGCGGCGACCGCGAAGGCCAGCCCGACGACCTGCGACACGTCCAGCCCGGAGACGTGCAGCGCCAGCACCGCGGGCACACCACCGGCGATGACGGTGGCCAGCCGGAACCCGCGTACCGAGCCCCGGCCGAGCACGTCCGTCGAGATCACCCCGGCGACGCTGGTCAGCAGGCCGGACGAGGTGGAGAGGAACGCCGCGAAGGCGCCCGCGGCGACCAGCGCGGCGAGCAGCCGCCCGGCCAGGCCGTCACCCAGGGCCGCTTCGGGTAGCAGCACCACCACCGCGTCGGTCTGGCCGCTGAGCAGCAGCTGCGGGGTGTAGATCCGGCCGAGGACCCCGTACAGGGTGGGCAGCAGGTAGAACGCGCCGACCAACGCCAGCACGACCAGTGTGGTTCGGCGGGCCGCCGCGCCGTCCGGATTGGTGTAGAAGCGCACCAGCACGTGCGGCAGGCCCATGGTGCCCAGGAAGGTGGCCAGGATCAGCGAGTACGTGGCGAACAGGCCCCGGTCGTCGTCACCGGCGGCGCTGGGCAGCAACCAGTCGTTGGCATCGGTGGCCACCCCGGAGACGTCCGGCACCGGATCACCGGCGGCGAAGGTCAACTCGTCGCCGGGGCGTACCTCCCGGATGTCACCGTCGGGCAGGGTGAGGGTCGCGCGGTGCTCGACCACGACGGTGGTCGCGGCCCGGAACGTCGGCCCGTCGGGCGGGGTCACCGCCGGGCGGCCGTCGGCCTGCCACTGGAGGGCCAGGAAGATCACCGGTACGGCGAGAGCGGTCAGCTTGAGCCAGTACTGGAACGCCTGCACGAAGGTGATCGCGCGCATGCCGCCCAGCGCCACGTTCGCGGTGACCACGGCCGCGACCAGCAGGGCTCCGAGGGGGTACGGGGAGCCGGCCACAGTGGCCAGGGTCAGCCCGGCGCCCTGGAGCTGCGGCACCAGGTACAGCCAACCGATGAAGATCACGAAGGCGGTGGCCAGGATGCGGAGTCGACGCGACCCCAGCCGCAGCTCGCAGAAGTCGGGCAGGGTGAACGCACCGGAGCGGCGCAGCGGTGCGGCCACGAAGAGCAGCAGGGCCAGGTAGCCGGCGGCGAACCCGACCGGGTACCAGAGCACGTCCACGCCGTACTTGAGGACCAGCCCCGCGATGCCGAGGAAGCTCGCCGCCGACAGGTACTCCCCGCCGATGGCGGCGGCGTTCCAGGTCGGACTGATCGCCCTGGACGCCACCAGAAAGTCGGACGTGGTCCGGGCCAACCGCAGCCCGTAGAAGCCGATCCCGACGGTGACCAGGGTGACCGCGACGATGGCCGGGACCACGAAGTCGTTGCCCACTCAGTGCTCCGGCCGTTGCACCAGGTCGGTGAAGTCCTGCTCGTTGCGCTCGGCCAGCCGCACGTACGCCCAGCCCACGCCGATCAGGAACGGGAAGGAGGCCACCCCGAGCAGCAGCCACGGCAGGTTGACGCCGGCGACGGTGGTCCGGCCGAGCGAGGGCGCGATCGCGAACAGCCAGGGCAGCCCGCCCAACCCGATGGCCACCACCAGGGACAGCCGCAGCGCCAGCGCGAGTTGGGCCCGGACCAGGCCGCGGACCAGGGCCTCGCCGACCTGGGTCTGCTGGGCCAGCTCGGCGCGGGTCCGCTCGGCGCGGGTGTCCTGCCTGGTGATCTCGGCCAGCACGATCCGGGACCGCCGGGGCGGCGGTACCGCACCGCTCGACCCCACGTCGGGGAGTTGCTTGGCCACCCCGGCAGTCTCGCCCGCCGTACGCGATTGTCAAGCGTTCACGCTCACCAGCGTTGCCACCCGAGGCAATCGGTCACGCTGGCGCTCACCGGGGTCGTGTCGAGAACCCGCCGGGCGCGTTCCCTGCCCAGGTTCGTCGCCCAGAAGCCGTCCCGGGGCAGCTCGGCGGCGATCTGCCCGAGCGCGCAGGAGCGCATCGGCTCGGGCAGCCGATCCAGGGCAGGTACGGCGTCGGCCGACAGCCCGGACAGGTAGCTGACGTCCAACCGGCCGGTCTCCAGGTACCGGTCGACGTTCCGTTCGGCGATCAGGCGATCCGGGTTGAGAAGGGCCAGCCCGAGCAGCGCCAGCACCGCGGTGCCGACCACCAGCCGGGGGAGCCATTCGGCCCGCAACCGCGCCACGGCCACCCCGACCAGGACGAAGAGCAGCCCGAGCCAGATCTCGACGGTCGACACGACGAGCCGCAGCCGGGTGGCACCGTACGCGTCGGCGTAGACCTGCATCCGGTAGAGCGCCGAGGCGACGATCACCAGACTGAGCACGGTGAGCGTGCCGAGCAGTACCCGGACCAGCAGCCGGTCCCCCCGGGTGGCCTTCGGCGCCCGACGGGCGGCGATCGCGATCACCAGCAGGGTGAGCGCGGTGACGGCGAGCAGTTGCCAGAATCCGCCACGGGCGTACTGGGCGTAGGTGAGCCCGGCCGTACGCAGCACGTGCCCCGCACCGCCGAACAACACCGTGAGCTGGACCAGCACGAACGCGGCGAACAGGGCGTCGAGCAACACCAGCGGGAGGGTCCACTCCAGCCGGTGGGCCGGCCGTGACGGCGCCGGACGCAGGCCCTCCAGGTCGGGTGGTCGGGTGACCAGGTAGGCGCCACCGAGCAGACCACCGCCGATCAGGATCAGCCGCAGCAACCAGCCGATCACACCGGCCGGCGCGATGTCGGGCAGCAGACCGCCGACCAGGTTGGCGAAGACCGCGTCGGCGGAGGAGAAGAGCAGCCCGAACAGCGTCAGCAGGACGGCGGACACCGCGAGGCTGGTCACGATGCGCCCGAACCCGATCCCCGACCCCGCCGAGCGATTGGTGCGCACTCCGCGTACCGCCCAGGGGAGCGCCCGTACCGTCGCGGTCGGTGGCAGCGTCACGGCGACCAGCATTCCGAATGGGCTTCGCCCGCCGGTCACCGCGAGTGTCCCGGTCCCCACCGCTGCGATCAGGCAGAGCGCGAAGAGCCAACCGGCGGCCCGGAACGTGCCGACGGCGATCAACGCGACCGTCGCGGCAGCCCAGGCGGCCTGCGCCGCCCGCCCCGGTGCCCCCGTGGCACCGGGACGGGCGGGTTGGGCGCCGGTTGCGGTGCCGGGCTCGGTCGGCGCGGTGCGGCCCGCGACCGGGGAGGACGTGCCGGACCTGACGACCGCTGCGGTGCTGAGGGCGGCAGTGCCGGCCAACGCGGCGACCAGCCAGCCGAGGCTCGGACGAACCATCGTGAGCACCGAGGCGCCGACGAACGCCGCCGCCGTCGACACCACCAGCACCGTCGGAACCGCATCGCCGGACGGCCCCGGCCAGCGCCGCGCGATCATCGATGGTGGCCGGGGCAGGAGCGGTGCGGCCGGAGCTGCCGGGGGCCGACCGGCCGCTGGCGGTGCGGCCGGGCCGGGCCTGACGGTCGGGGCGACCTGCGCTGGCCCGGTGGCCGGGAGGGGGGTGCTGCCGGGGCTGGTCATGCGGCCTCTTCTCGGTAGGGCCCGTCGCACGGGATGGTGACCTGGATGCGGCAGCCGGGTCGGTCACCCCGGTCTGGTCCGGCGGGATCGAGGACACCGATCCGACCGCCGTGTAGTTCGACGACCCACCGGGCGATGGCCAGGCCGAGGCCGGTCCCGCCGCCGGCCGACCGGTCGCCGCGGGTGAACCGCTCGAACACCCGCGATCGCTCGGCCGGCGGAATGCCCTGGCCCTCGTCGCTCACCTCGAAGCGGAGCTGGTCGCCGTGTTCCTCGGCGCACACCCGCACCGTGCCGCCGGGTGGGCTGTGTCGGGCCGCGTTGTCCAGGAGGTTCGCGAAGACCTGGTGCAGCCGCCACGGGTCCGCGTGGACCGTCAGCGGTGTCGGCAGGTCCCGGAGCTGGAAGCGCACGTCCAGGCCGGCGCCGGACGCGCTGGCCGTGGCGTGCTCCACCGCCTCGTCGAGGAAGTCCCCCACGTCCATGCGTACGCGCCGCAGCGGCACCACCCCGGCGTCGAGTCGGGACAGGTCGAGCAGGTCGGCCACGAGGTGCCCGAGCCGTTCGGTCTGGGCCAACGCCGAACGCAGCGCCGCGGGTTCGGGGTCGGCGACCCCGTCCACCATGTTCTCCAGCACGCCCTGCAACGCGGTGATCGGCGTACGCAGCTCGTGCGAGACGTTGGCGATCAGCTCGCGTCGACGCTGGTCGGCGGCGTGCAGATCCTCGGCCATCTTGTTGAACGCCTGGGCCAGCTCGCCGACCTCGTCGCGGGAGGTGGCGCGCACCCGACGTGTGTAGTCGCCACGGGCCATCGCACCGGCGGCCGCCGTCATGTCCCGCAACGGCGAGGTCATGCCGTGGGCGAGCACCTGCGAGGTGAGCAGGGCGACGGCGATGGCGGTGGCCGAGGTGATCGGCGGCGGCCAGCCGATGCCGTACGAGAAGTAGGCCAGGCCGGCCGCACCGGAGGCGACCAGCAGCACACCCAGCTTCAGCTTGATCGAGCGCACCGGGTCCAGCGGTCGGGGCAGTAGCTCCAGCACCCGGTCCAGCCGGGTGAGCAGGGTCGCCGTCATGACGGCAGCTCCAGGGCGTAGCCGACCCCGTGCACCGTGCGGATGAGGTCGGCACCCAGCTTGCGGCGCAGAGCCTTGATGTGGCTGTCCACTGTGCGGGTGCCGCTCCCGTCGCCCCATCCCCAGACCTCGGCGAGCAGCCGTTCCCGGGGGAGCACCGTGCGGGGCCGCCCCGCGAGGTGGACCAGCAGGTCGAACTCGGTCGGGGTGAGGTGCACGTCCGCGCCGGCCCGGCGGACCCGTCGCTCGGCCTCGTTGATCTCGATGTCGCCGAGGCGGATGGCGGGCGGCGCGGGAGTGGCGGCGGCCCGCTCCATCCGACGCAGCAGGACATGCACCCGGGCGGTGAGTTCCCGCATCGAGAACGGCTTGGTGAGGTAGTCGTCCGCGCCGACCGCCAGGCCCACGAGCAGGTCGGTCTCGTCGTCACGGGCGGTGAGCATCAGCACCGGCACCGGCCGGTCGGCCTGGATCCGGCGGCACACCTCCAAGCCGTCGAAGCCCGGCAGCATCACGTCGAGGACGACGAGATCCGGCTGTCCGGCGTGGAACTGGGCGACCGCGCTGGGCCCGTCCGTCGCGATCTCCACCGTGAAACCCTCGGCCCGTAGTCGGGCGGCGATGGACTCGGCGATGGTCCGTTCGTCCTCGACCACCAGTACCCGGCGTGCGTTCATGGGTCCTGACTGTAGGGAGCGGCCGTGGAGATCAGTGGTTTGCGTTGTGAATAACCTGTGGAGAACCGGTCACGGCTGTGGATAACTCGGGGATCATGCCGGCTGGCGTGTGGGAACTCCGGAGGCTCGTTGTGGACAACCGACTGTGCTGTCAGGGTGGTCCGGTAGAGAGGAGGTGTGACGGTGACCAACCCTGCCCGGCCCGGCTGGGGTGACGCCTGGACGGTGGACGACCTCCAGAGCCTCCCCGAGGACGACCAGGTCTACGAGATCTTCGACGGAAGCCTGCTCGTGTCCCCCCATGCGGACGTCTTCCACGGCGCGGTCGCCAATCGCCTCCGCCGGCTCCTCGACCGGCAGGCCCCCGCCGGTGTGCTCGTTGGTCAGGACATCGGGGTCAGCGCGAAACGCTCGTCGTACTTCGTGCCCGATCTCTTCGTCGCCAGTGAGAGCGCCCTGGACAGCGGCGGTGCCGCACTCGACCCGGCCGACGTGCTCCTCGTCGTCGAGGTGATCTCGCCGAGCAACGCTGGCCGTGATCTGGTGCTCAAACGCCACGAGTACGCGGCCGTCGGCATCCCGCTCTACTGGCTGGTGGAGCCCCGCAAGCAGACCCTGACCGTGCTGGTGAGTGGCGCGGGCGGTTACCGCGAGCAGGCCGTTCTGGCGGTTGGCGAGGTCTACCGCACCGAGCAGCCGTTCCCCCTCGCCCTGCCGTTGGCCGACATCTTCTGACCCAGGGCTTGATCCTTGAGGTGCTGAAAGTCGGGCCGTCCGGGCCGGTGGGATGGCCCGACTTTCAGGAACCCTTGGCGTCCGACGGTCACTCCAGGCCGATGCGCTCCGGCCGGGCCGAGGCGGAGCCGAGCCAGGTGTGCGGATTGCCGTACCAGCACCAGCCCAGCTTGGGTGCGCCCTGGCTGATCCACAGCGCCGGCACCCGCTTGTCGCCGCAGCGGGAGCCGACCAGCGAGAAGCACCGGTTGCTCGCCAATGCGGCCGGGTGCAGCGTGACGAAGGCGAGCCCCTCGTCGATGCTCAGCGGCAGTCGACCCTGGGCGGTGATCCCCTCCATGGCCGTGGCGGGTGCCAGGTTGCGGTACTCCTCGCCCCGGTCGACGTCGAAGAGCAGGTACGCCGGCCCGGCCGGCACCTCCAGCTCCTTGATCGGGTCGAAGCGGGGCAGGTCGTCCTCGGCGTAGTTCCGGTCGATGACGCCGGGCTTGCGTTTGCCGGCCAGGGTGGTCAGCTCCACCCGTTCCGGCACAGCGATCAGGTCCCGAGTGATGACCAGCAGGAACGGCACCCGGGCGTCGGTGGGGGCGGGCAGGCCGGCGGTGCCCTCGACCGCCCTGGCCCGCAGTGGCGCGACCAGGTCGCGGAAGGCGCTCTCGGTCAGCCCGGCGAGGGCGGGGTAGCCGAGCTGCACCAGTCGGTCGAGCTGGCTGTCGAACTCGGATTCGGCGTCGAACGGGGTCTCGGTCACGGCAGGCCTCCCGGAAGTCGTACGGACTAGCGTACAACGTACGGTAGGGCTGCTTCCATTCCCGGCTCAGCGACTCCAATCCTGCTTCGCGGCCCTGACCAGCTTGTCCTTCAACTCCCGGGTGTGCCGCCGGCTCACCGGCAGCTCGGTCGAGTCGATCACCACCACGTAGCCGGAGTTGACCAGCCGCAGCTCCGCGATCAACTTCAACTGCACCAGGTACGACCGGTGCACCCGGACGAAGCCGGCATCGGCCCAGCGTTCCGCCAGCGTGGCCAGCGAGACCCGCACCAGGTGCGACCCCTCCGCGGTGTGCAACCGGGCGTAGTCGCCCTGCGCCTCCACCCAGCGCACCGCCGACCGGGGCAGCATCCGGGTGGTGCCGGCCAACTCGATGGGGATGGTCGGGTCCTCCTCCGCGCGGGCCAGCGCCGCCGGGTGCGACGGCACCACCCGCGAGCCGATCACCCGCCGCAGCGACTCGGCCAGCCGATCGGCGCGCACCGGTTTCCGCACGTAGTCGGTGGCGCCCAGATCGAAGGCGTCCACCGCGCCGTCGTCGTACGCGGTGACGAACACGATCGCCGGTGGCCGGGCGAAGCGGCGCAACACCCGGGCCAGCTCCATGCCGTCCAGGCCGGGCATCCGGATGTCCAGGAAGACCACGTCCACGTCGCCGTCGCGCAGCATCCGCAGCGCCTCGGTGGCATCGCCGGCCGTGTGCAGCCGGGCCACCCGGGGGTCGGCCCGCAGGTGGTATGCCAGCTCGTCGAGCGCGGGCGGCTCGTCGTCCACCGCGAGGACGCGCAGGAAACCGGACGCGTTCACCGCACCCGTCCCGGTCCGCTCGCTCACGACAGTGCCCGCACGCCGGGGTGGAACTTCGGCACCCGCATGCTCACCTTCGTGCCCGACCCCAGCCCGGTCTCCACGACCAGGCCGAACCGGTCCCCGAAGACCGAGCGCAACCGCTCGTCGACGTTGGAGAGGCCGACGTGCTGGCCCGTGTCGTCGCCCGGGTCGCCGGTGCCGCGAGCCAGCTCGGCGATGCCGGCGGTCAGCGTGGTCGGATCCATTCCCACTCCGTCGTCCTCCACCGTGATGTGGCATTCGGCTCCCGCGTCCCGGGCCTCGATGCTCACCATGCCCGTGCCCGGCTTGCGGGACAACCCGTGGCGAACCGCGTTCTCCACCAACGGTTGGAGGCAGAGGAACGGCAGCGTCACCGGCAGCACCTCCGGGGCGATCTGCAACCGCACCTGCAACCGGTCGCCGAACCGGGCCCGTTCGATGGTCAGGTAGCGGTCGATCGACCGCAGCTCCTCGGCCAGCGTGGTGAACTCCCCGTGCGCCCGGAACGAGTACCTGGTGAACTCCGCGAACTCCAGGATCAGCTCCCGGGCCCGCTCCGGGTCGGTGCGTACGAACGAGCCGATCGCGGTCAGCGCGTTGTAGATGAAGTGCGGGCTGATCTGCGCCCGCAACGCCCGGACCTCGGCGCGGGCCAGCCGCTCCCGCGACGAGTCCAGCTCGGCCAGGGCGAGCTGGTTGCCGGCCCAGTGCGCCGTCTCCAGGGTGGCCTGCACCAACCCCGGAGGCGGCGGGCTGTCGGCGACCGCCACCAGCGCGCCCACCACCCGGCCGTCCGCCCCCAGCAGCGGTGCGACCACCGCCCCGCGGACCGGGCAGTCGACCCGGTCGCAGTGCAGTTCCTGCTCACCCAGCACGGTCGAGCGCCCGCTGTCCACCGTCCGCTGGGCCGCCGCGAGCAGTTGCTCTCCGTGGTGCGTGCCGCGCCCGTCGAGGGCCAGCAGCCGGTCGGCGTCGGTGAGCGCCAGCCCGACCGCGCCCACCAGCGCCCGCAGATGCCGTACGGCCTTCGCCGCGCCCGCCTCGCTCAACCCCGCTCGCAGCGGCTCGGCGGCCAGGCCGGCGGTGTGCAGCACCTCGTAGGTGGCCCGTTGGGTGGCGGTGGCGATGCCACGGCGGGCCCGCAGTCGCAGCACCGCCAGCAGGGCTGCGGTCAGCGCGGTGACGAGTGAGACGACGCCGACCACGGCGGAGAGGTTGGCAGCCACGCAGCGATCCTCGCCCCTGCGAGCCGGCGCGCCAACCCTCTAGTACGCGCCCTTGCGGGCGAGCACCACCCCGACGGTGCGCCACAGGATGCTCAGGTCGTACGCGAGCGACCAGTTGTCGACGTAGTAGAGGTCCAGTCGGACCGACTCGTCCCAGGACAGGTCGGAGCGGCCGGAGACCTGCCACAGCCCGGTCATGCCGGGGCGGACCAGCAGGCGGCGGCGTACGTCACCCAGGAAGTCACCGTCGTCGGCCGGCAGCGGACGCGGCCCGACCAGCGACATCTCGCCCCAGAGCACGTTGATCAGCTGCGGCAGTTCGTCCAGCGACGTGGCCCGCAGGAAACGACCGACCGGGAAGACCCGAGGGTCCTCCTTCATCTTGAACAGCATGCCGTCGGTTTCGTTCCGATCGACCAGGCTGGCCAACCGGTCCTCGGCGTTGACGTACATGGTGCGGAACTTCCACACCCGGAACGTGCGCCCCTCGTGCCCCACCCGGGGCTGGCGGAAGAAGACCGGCCCGGGGTCGGAGATCCGGATCGCCACGGCGATGGCCAGGAAGAGCGGGATCAGCAGCAGCAGGCCGAGGCCGGCGGCGACCCGGTCCATCAGGTTCTTGGCCAGCAGCGCCGGCCCGGAGAGGGTCGGCTCCTCGACGTGCAGCAGCGGCAGACCCTCGATCGGCCGGATGTGCACCCGGGGGCCGGCGATGTCGGTGAGCTGCGGCGCGACCACCAGGTCGACGCCGGAGCCCTCCAGTTGCCAGGCCAGCCGACGCAGCTCGCCCGGCTCCGCGCTGGCCGACCCGCAGACGGCGATGGTGTCCCCACCGACCTCACGGACCAGGGCCAGGACGTCGCGTCCGGCGTACACCGGAACCGGTGTCGGCATGCCTCGGGCCGCCGCGTACCCGTCGGTGATGTGGATGGCGACGGGCATCAGCCCGGCGGCCGGGCTGCGGGTGACCGCCGCGTAGACCTCCAGGCATTCGGGCAGGGTGCCGACCAGCACCATCCGGTGCGCGGCCTGGCCGGCCCGCCGTCGGATGTAGTGCAACGCCCACCGGGCGACAAAACGGCCCCACAGGATCAGCAGCAGCGCCCCGAGCAGCGCCGTGCCGACCGTCCAGCGGGACAGCGCGGTCTTGGTGGCGAAGGCGAGGAACGAGACGCTCGCGGCGACGGTCACCGCGGCCCGGATGACCCGCTTGAACTCGTCCGGGCCGAGCCCCAGATAACGTCGGTCGTAGGCCCGGTTGCTCCAGAGGATGACCACCCAGCCGAGCGGGAGCAGCAGGTAGGACACGGTGTGGAACCAGGTCGGGTCCTGCTTGAGGTCGTTGAACCCGGAGGCGGCCTGGTCGAACAGCTGGATCGCGATCCAGCTGGCGAACGCCGCCGCGCCGAAGTCGAGCAGCAGCAGGATCGCCGTGTACGGGCGGTGCCAGCGGGAGACGCGGCGTCGCGCTCGGGCCCAGGCCGACCGGGGTACGCCGTTGTGGGACGGCGGCGTCGGCGGCTGGATCTCGAAGCTGTCGACGTGCCGCACGAGTCTGCTCCGGCCTTCGTTGGTTACCGGGCGCTGGAGGCTTGCCGTCACCTCACCCATGTCCTCCCGCATGACACGGGCCGCTCACTCGGCGTGAAGGCCCGGGTCGCCCACCGTCCCAGTCTCCCACGCGGCCTCCGACCGATCGTCGCCCCGAAGGAGATTGGCGACCGACGGTGCTGGCGGGATCTGGCCGGCTCCGCACCATTTCAGAAGCCGGGGACCGGGCCACTATACCGATGGATGCGCGCGTGGCGAGAAGGGCGGACCGGAGCTTCCGCTCAGGGAGGGCGATTCCGCTACGTAGTCCTGAAGTGCAATTACTCACCGTACGAGGCGAGACAACCGACGGTCAGCGAGCGGCTTGCCGCCGGTCTGGCAGGTGGGGCAGTACTGCAGGCTGGAGTCGGCGAACGACACCTCGCGCACTGTGTCGCCGCAGACCGGGCAGGGCAGCCCGGTGCGCGCGTGCACCTTCAGCCCGGAGCGCTTCTCGCCCTTCAGCTCCGCGGCCCGCTGACCGAGGGACCGCTCGACCGCGTCACCGAGGACCTGTCGGGTGGCCGCGTGCAGGGTGGCGATCTGGGCGTCGGTGAGCCGATCGGTGATCGCGAACGGGGACAGCTTCGCGGCGTGCAGGATCTCGTCGGAGTACGCGTTGCCCACCCCGGAGAGCACCGACTGGTCGGTCAGCACCCCCTTGACCTGCCCCCGTCTGCTCCGCAGTCGCTCGGCGAAGAGGGGCAGATCCGCGGCGAGCGCGTCCGGGCCCAGCTTGGCCACCCCGGGGACCGCCGCGGGGTCGGTGACCAGATATGCGGCCAGCTTCTTCTGGGTGCCGGCCTCGGTGAGGTCGAAGCCGGACCCGTCATCCAGGCGTACCCGCACCGCGATCGGGCCCTTGCCCGGACGTAGCGGGGTGGTGGAGGGGAACGCCTCCCGGTAGTGCAGCCAGCCCGCTCGCGCCAGATGCACCACCAGGTGCAGGCCGCCCTCGAAGAGGACGTCGAGGAACTTTCCGTGCCGACTGGCGTCGACCACCGCCCGGCCGGCGACCTCGGTCGGCGCCGGCTCGTACGTCTTCAGGGCGCTGATCGCGGCGATCTCCAGTCGATCGACGCGCCGCCCCACCGCGCGCTGACGCAGGTAACCCGCGAGCGCCTCAACCTCCGGTAGTTCGGGCACGACACAACGGTAGCCTTCTTTCCCGTGAGCGTGAGGAATGAGCTTGCGAGTCCCGCAATCGCGAACGAGAGGCAAGCTGCGTGAAAATCGTGGTGGCACACAACCGGTACCGCGAAGCCCAGCCCTCCGGCGAGAACACGATCGTCGACTCGGAGATCGCTCAGCTCACCGCCGCTGGCGTCGAGGTGCTGCCCTTCATTCGCAGTTCGGACGAGATCCCGTCGATGTCGAAGTCGGCGAAGGCCCTGCTGCCGATCTCGCCGATCTGGGCGCCGCGCGCCCAGCACGACCTGAGCCGGCTGCTCACCGAGCACCGACCGGACGTTCTGCACCTGCACAACCCGTACCCCCTGATCTCGCCCTGGGTGGTGCGGACCGCGCACCGGCACGGCGTGCCGGTGGTGCAGACGGTGCACAACTACCGGCAGGTCTGCTCGTCGGGGATCTACTTCCGGGATGGCGTGATCTGTCAGGACTGCAAGGGTCGGGCGTTGGGTGTGCCCGCGATCAAGCACCGTTGCTACCGCGACTCGGCGGTGCAGAGCGCGCTGATGGCGACCACCCTGGCCGTGCACCGGGGCACCTGGCGCTCGGTGGATCGGTACATCGCGCTCACCTCGGCGATCGCCGATCACCTCCGCGACTACGGCATTCCGGACGAACACATCGTGGTGAAGCCGAACTCCGTACCCGACCCGGGTCGGCCGGTGCCGCTGGGTGACGGGTTCCTCTACATGGCCCGGCTCTCCCCGGAGAAGGGCGTCGACCTGCTGCTGGACGCCTGGCGTCGGCACCCGGTGGGTGCGCTGGGCACGCTGCGGATCGCCGGTGACGGTGAGTTGCGCCCACTCGTGGAGGCAGCCGCCGCCGAGCGATCCGACGTGGTCTACCTCGGTCAGCTCGACCGGGCCGGCGTGCGGGCCGCCGTCGAGGCGAGCGCCGTGGTGATCGTCGCCGCGATGTGGCACGACGTGCTGCCCACCGTGATCATCGAGGCGTTGGCGAGCGGCCGACCGGTGCTCGGTACGGCGTTGGGCGGCATTCCGTACCTGGTCGGGGCCGACGCCCCGCACGAGCCCGCCGGCACCGGGCCCGCCGAGAACGCCTCCGCGGTCGCCGGGGGCGGCGGGCCAGCCATGCCGGCGGGGATCGGTCTGGGCGAGGCCGGTTGGGTGGTCGCCCCGGAGCCGGCCGCGCTCGCGGCGGCGCTGCCGGTCGCCCGCGCCGGTGCGTCCGGGGTGACCCTGGCCGCCCGCGCCCGCTACGAGCGCATCTTCCACCCCGACGTGGTCACCAAGCAGCTCATCGACATCTACGCGGGCCTGGCCCGAACCCCCAACCACGTCTGAACCCGGTCGCGCCCGCGCCGGCCTGCCCAGCAAGATCGCGCTCGATCCAGGAGGTAGTCCCCTCCGGCTGCTCCGAGGCCACCACATGCTCGATCAAGCGCGATCGTGACCCTCCCGCGTGGATCTTGCGGACGGGTGGCGCGCGGAGGTGAGGGGCTGGTCAGCGCAGGGAGGCGCGGGCCGAGAAGGCGATGCTGGCCAGCAGGAAGCCGCCGTTGACGATCGTGAAGGCGACCATCACCCAGAGGGCCAGCGCGGGGGCCACGGCGAGCACGACGGCGGCCACGAAGACCACCGCGCCGTAGTCGCGGACCAGCTTCACCAGGCGCACCGGCAGTGAGGTCGAGGTGACCATGCTGGCCGCGTTCGGGCCGGCCTGCATCACCGACGTCACCAGGTTGACCATCCAGGTGCCCGCGAAGGTCGCCACGAGCCAGGTCGGCGTGCCCGGCTCCTGCGCCACGGCGGTGGCGGCCAGGGCCGCCACCAGGGCGATCTGCGCGGCCACGTCGCAGAGCACGTCGACACGCGCGCCGGCCGCGCTGCCCTGACCGGTCACCCGGGCCAGCTGCCCGTCCGCGCAGTCCAGGGAGTACGCCACCTGCCAGCCGACCAGGGCGAGCAGGCCGACCACCCAGGCCGGTACGTCCCCGGCGGCGACCGGCGCGGCGAGCGCCACCACGGTGACCGAGGTGGCCAGCCCGAGTACCAGGTTCGTGATGGTCAACGCGGTCGGTCGCAGCCCGAGCCGCTGGGCGACGAGCGCGAAGACGGCCCCCAGCCACTGGCTGATCGACTCGCTGAACAGGCCGCCGCCCCGGTTCACCCGGTGGAAGTCGGCGACGGTGGGACGGGGGTCAGCCAAGCTGGTCGCGGATTGCACCGGCGTAGTCTGCCAGCCGCTCCCGGGTCTCGGTAGGCGACAGTGCCAGGTGTTCGAGGATGGTGTACCGGTCCGGCCGGGTACGCGGCGCGAACTGCACCGCCTCGATGAACTGGTCGTCGGTGAGCGCCACCTCGGCGGGGAGCCGGGGCAGACCGTGCCGGGCGAGGCAGGCCGACATCTCCCCGAAGCGGCGGAGATCTCCGCGCAGCCAGGTGCAGAACAGCGCGCCCAGCCCGGCCAGTTCGCCGTGCGAGGCGGTTCCCGGAAAGAGCGAGTCGACCGCGTGCATGATCTCGTGGCAGCCGCCGCTGCACGGACGGCTGGTGCCGTCGACAGCCATCGCCAGACCGCTGGAGATCAACGCCTCGGCGAGGACGATCACGAAGGCGTCGTCGCTCATGTCGCCGGGGTGGTTGAGCACCGCTTCGGCGCCCGCCCGCGAGAGCGAGGCGGCCAGCCCGTCGACCGGCTCACCGCGTACCTGTCGGGACAGCTCCCAGTCGGCCAGCGCGCTGATGTTGCTGATCACGTCGCCGATGCCGGCCCGGTTGTGCCGATCCGGGCCGCTCTCCACGAAGTCCAGGTCGACGATCACCCCGATCGGGATGTGGACCCCGTAGGAGCCCTTGATCCCGTCGGTGATCAGGCTGGCAACCGGGGAGGCGATCCCGTCGTTGGCGAGGCTGGTCGCCACCGACACCATCGGCAGCCCTCGACGGGTCGCCGCGTACTTGGCCACGTCGATGGTCTTGCCGCCACCGATGCCGACCACCGCGTCGTAGGACCGGGAGCGGAGTTTGCCGCCCAGGTCGTCGGCGGCGTCCAGCGTCCCGCCGGAGACGGTGAACACGTCCGCCGAGCGCAGCGACGGTCGGATCAGCTCCGCGATCTGGGCACCCTGACCCGGGCCGACCACCACCGCGACGTCGCCCCCGGAGGAGATCCGCCCGTCGGCCAGGATCGCGCCCAGGTCGGCGACCGCCCCGCGCCGCACGTCGATGTGCAGCGGGGTGAGGACGCTGCGAGCTAGTAGCGGCACGCGATCTCCCGCGCGCGGGCCAGGTCGGCGTGGTTGTCGACCTCGACCCACGGGACGTCACCGATCGGCGCCGCCCGCACCTCCCCGCCCCGGTCGGAGAACTCCTGGTAGCCGTCCTCGTAGTAGAGGTTCGGGTCCCGCCGCCAGGTCGCCTCCAGCGCGTCGGCGAGGGCGTCGGCGACCTGCGGCTCGATCAGCGTCGCGCCGATGTACTCCCCGTACGCCTCGCCCGGGTCCATGATCTTGGTGATCCGGGTGAGCTGGCCGGCGGCGTCGAAGGTGGTCTTCATCTCCTCCTCGGCCAGGGGCTTGAGGGTGTCCACGGCCAGCAGGATCCCCGGGCCACGCTCGGCGAGCAGTGTCTTCTCCACGCTCACCGGGTGCACGGTGTCCCCGTTGACCAGCAGCACCCCGCGCGCGAAGTACTCCCGGGCGAGCCAGAGCGAGTAGGCGTTGTTCCACTCCTCGGCCTTGTCGTTGTGCACCAGGGTGAGCGTGACCCCGTACTTCTTTTCCAGCTCCGCCTGGCGGGAGACGACCGCGTCCGCCGCGTAGCCGACGACGATCACGATGTCGGTGAGCCCCACCTCGGCGAGGTTGCCCAGCGCGATGTCCAGGATCGTCGTCTCGCCGTCCACCGGCACCAACGCCTTGGGCAGGGTGTCGGTGTACGGGCGCAGCCGTCGTCCCGCTCCGGCCGCGAGCACCATTCCGATCATCGCGACATCCTCCCTCGTCCTGCTCCCGTCACCGCTGGAGGATAGCCCCGGCCGGGTGTGCCGCTCCGGCCAACCGGGTCAGCCGGGCAGTGCCGCCAGGTCGGCGAGCATGGTCAGGCGCTCCTCCGCGCTGAGCGCGGCGTACGGGCCGGCGGCCCGCCGGTCGGTCTCCAGTTCGATGGCGAGTCGCTCGGGACCGGCCGGTAGCGCAGCGATGCTCGACGCGGTGTGACCGGCGGCGGTCCAGGCGGCGGCGTGCGCGTCGGCCCGGTGGTGTCGCAGCGTGCTGAGCCGGTTGAGCAGCAGAACGCCCGACGGGGTGCCGTCCGGCTCGTACGGGGGCGCCAGCGCGGCGAAGGCCGAGGCGACCGGGTCCGGCTCCTCGTCGGCCAGCACCAGGGCGTACGACAGCAGTCGGCCGAGCATGGCCACCAGTCGGGCCACCCGGTCGTCGTGGCCGGCCCACAACTCCTCGGTGACCTCGGCGTGCACCTGGTAGAGCTCGGCGAGGAAGGCGGCGCCCCGCTCGGTGGCGGACAGGGCTCCGTCCGGGCCGCGGTAGATCATCCCATGGGCCACCTGCTTGTCCACGGTCCGCCGGCAGGCGACCGGGTCCTGGTAGCGGGTGATCGCCGCGAACCCGGGACCGTCGACGGTGCCTCCGGGGGCGGCCAGCCGGGTGCGCAGGTCGACCAGGAAGCCGGTCGCCGTGATTCCGCCGTAGCGCTGCGACAACTCGGCGCCACCACCGTCCCGGCCGGCCAGGATGCCGGCGCGGAAGGTCCGGTCCACTGCCGGTGCGAGCAGCCCGGCGATCCGGTGGGGCGCCAGTTCGACGGTGTTCACAGACCGATCGACCGCAGGACGGCGAAGCCCTCCTCCGCGATCCGCCGGATCAGCCCGTCGTTGACGTCGCGGTGCTCGTCGAGCACTGTCACCTCGTGCTCGGCCAGCCAGCGGTACTCGGTGTGCTTGCCGGCCTCCAGCATCGGACGGTCGAGGTCACCGTCGACGCGGACCAGGAAGTCGTACTCGGTCCGGGCCAGGCCGTCGTCGCCGACGTAGCTGTACTCGCCCACCTGCCCCAGGACGTGGGAGAGGACCCAGCCGGTCTCCTCGGTGATCTCCCGGCGCAGTGCCTCGTCGATGTCCTCGCCCGGCTCCACGTGGCCGCCGACGATGTCCCAACAATTGGGAAACAGGCGTCGGTGTGGTGAGCGGCGCTGAAAGAAGATGCGGCCGTCATGGTCGACGATCAGCGCGCCGGCGCAGCGCAGGGGCTCGGTGGACACCACCCGACAGTAGCCAGCGTCCGCAGCTTGTGCGATGCCGCTCTTGTCCCGGAAACATCCACCGACCACCATGTCCGTACCGAATGCCACCGTCCCAAAGGGGTGATGTGTGATGCAGGTACGGGATGCGATGTCCAGCCAGGTCCTCGTCGTCGGTCCGGAGCACACGCTCCGCCAGGCGGCCCGGATGATGTCGGCCCGCGGTGTCGGGTCGGCGGTCGTGATCGACCCGGATTCCGAGGGTGTGGGGATCATGACCGAACGCGACGTGTTGAAGGCCATCGGCGCCGGCCTGGACTGCGACGTGGAACGCACCGGCGCCCATCTGACCTGGGACGTGGTCTACGCGGGGCCGGAATGGACGGTGGCGGAGGCCGCCGCCGCGATGGCCCGGGGCGGATTCCGGCACCTGGTCGTGCTGGACGGCCAGGAGGTGGCCGGCGTGATCTCCGTCCGGGACATCATGCGGGTCTGGTCGGAGAGCCAGGCGGTCGCCACGACCTGACCGGGGGTGGTGTGCGGGGCCGGATCGATGGGTAGACATCCCTTGCGGGCGCGGAGATGCCGTGGCCCGTGGGGGAGGTCCCGATGCGCGACGCGGAGCGGCTGGTCGAGCAGCAGTACGCCATGCTCCTGCGTCGGGACGTGGCCCGGCTGCCGGATCTCTACGCCCCGGAGGCCTTCTACGCCATGCCGGGCGTGACGGTCCGGCCGATCGAGCTGCCCGCGCTGCTGCGTACCTGGACCGGCGCCTTTCCAGACCTGCGGGTCGACCCGATGGGCGCGGTCCGTACCGGCGGTGGCGCTGCGGTCGAGCTGCGACTGACCGGCACCCACACCGGCACCCTGCATTCGCCGTACGGCACCGTCGCGCCCACCGGCCGGCTGGTGAGCTGGGAGGTGGCCGACGTGGTCCGGGCCCGCAAGGGTCGGATCACCGCGTGGCGTTCCTACTTCGACTGGAGTCAGCTCCTCGACGCGCTCGGCGTGCAGCTGGAGGGACTTTCCCGGGCCGCGCAGCACGACGCGCTCGCCCTTCCGGTCTGATCTGCCGCCGACCGGCCCAGTGGGGTCACCCGACCCGGTGGCTCAGGATGCGGACATCGCCGTGCCGACCGCGCGTCCCCTGCCGCCGCCCGTACGCTCAACATCCATGACCGCCGAGCAGTTGATCTCCTTTGCCCGTGGGGCTCCCTCGCTGGACATCGTCGATGTCGAGGGGCTCAAGGCCGCCGCCGTCCGCGCCTTCGACGCCGACCCCGCGGGGGTGACGGCGTACGGCACCTCCGTCGGGTACCTACCGCTGCGAAAGTGGATCGCCGAGAAGCACGGGGTCGAGGCCGACCAGGTGCTGGTCACCAACGGGTCGCTCCAGGCCGACGCGTTCCTCTTCGACCACCTGGTCCGCCCCGGGGACGCGGTGGTGGTGGAGCGCCCGACGTACGACCGCACCCTGCTCAACCTCCAGCGGATGGGCAGTGAGCTGCACGGCATCGCCGTCCAGCCGGATGGCCTGGACACTGCCGAGCTGCGCAAGCTGCTGGAGTCCGGCGTCCGCCCAAGGCTCGCGCACGTCATCCCGAACTACCAGAACCCGGCCGGCATGACGTTGTCCCTGGAGAAGCGCCGGGAGCTGCTCGACCTGGCCGCCGAGTACGAGTTCACGATCTTCGAGGACGACCCGTACGCGGACATCCGCTTCCGTGGCGAGGCGCTGCCGTCGATGCTCTCGCTGGACACCCGCAACGTGGTGGTGCACGCGTCGAGCTTCACCAAGACGGTCTGCCCTGGTGTGCGGGTCGGTTACCTGGTCGGCCCGGCCGATTTGATCGCCTCCATCGCGAAGAACGCGACGAGCCTCTACATCTCGCCCGGGATGGTGTCCCAGGCGATCGTGCACCAGTTCTGCGTCTCCGGTGACATCGACCGCTCGATCGAGACGGTCCGCGCGGCGCTCGGCGAGCGGGCCCAGGTGCTCGCCGATTCGTTGCGCCGGCACCTGCCGCAGGCGCGGTTCGTGGAGCCCGACGGCGGTTACTTCCTCTGGGTGGAGTTCCCGGAGGACGTGCTGGTCGACCGGCTCGCCCCGGCGGCGGCCGAGCGCGGGGTCGCCGTGGTCAAGGGCAGTGACTTCGTGCTGGACGGCGGGCGGCACGCCCTCCGACTGGCCTTCTCGGCGGTGACCGCCGACCGGATCGACGAGGGTGTCCGGCGGCTCGCGTCGGCGGTCGAGGCCGTCCGCAGCTGAAATAACTGTCGGGTTCCTGACAGAACGACGATGCCGGCCGTCCCGGGGCTCCCCTCCGGGCGGCCGGCTGGCCCACAATGCTGCGAGCGTCACCCCGCCACTGCGGATTTCACCGCCCGGCCTCCGGGCCGGCCCTGCCGGGTTGACGCGGCAGCACAACCTCCCGCCCCCACAGGTGCCGGGTGGGCCGTGTCGTCCCCCGCACGCCCCCCGATGCGGCCCGGCCCGCCCGGCGCCGCCCCCCAAGCGACCGCCGTCACACCGGTCCTCGACCGTGATCGGCGTAGCCTGCAAGCCGCAGCTGAGCGCGGGAGGTGACGCGATGACGGATCGGACAGAGCGGGACCGGACGGCACCGTCGACCACCGGTCGGGTGCTGCGGCCTCGGGCGTGGCCCTCCCCGGTCCGGGCGATGACCCGGATCCTCAACGCCGACGGCTCGCCGCCCGTTTCGGCCCCGACGGGGGCGGGCACCGGCCGCAGCGCTGTTGTCGACTGCGCGCTCTACGTCGACGGCAGGCGCCAGCCCGGCGACTGGACCTACGCGCAGGCGTTGGCCGCTGCCCGCCGCGAGGAGCACGGCTTCGTCTGGATCGGCCTGCACCAGCCGGAGTTGGCCGAGATGACCGCCATCGCGGAGACGTACGGCCTGCATGAGCTGGCGGTCGAGGACGCGGTCAAGGCCGAGCAGCGCCCCAAGCTGGAGCGGTTCGGCGACGTCGTCTTCCTGGTGCTGCGCACCGCCCGCTACTGCGAGCACACCGAGCTGACCGAGAACTCCGAGGTGGTGGAGACCGGGCAGGTGATGCTCTTCATCGGCCCGAACTTCGTGATCAGCGTCCGGCACGGCGATGCCTGCCGGCTTGCCCCGATCCGCGCCGACCTGGAGACCAAGCAGGAGTTGCTGCTGCACGGCCCATGGGCGGTGGCGTACGGGGTGACCGACCGGGTGGTCGACCTCTATCTGGAGGTGGCCGACCAGATCGAGGACGACCTGGACATGCTGGAGGCCGAGGTCTTCGACCGGCACGGCCACGGGCGGATCCAGCGGATCTACCAGATGAAGCGGGAGCTGGTCGAGTTCAAGCGGGCGGTGGTGCCGTTGCAGCGGCCGCTGATGACGCTGACCTCCCAGGTCAACCGGGACGTGCCCAAGGAGATCCGCAAGTACTTCCGGGACGTGCAGGACCACCTCAGCCGCACCGTGGAGCAGGTGAACTCCTACGACGACCTGCTGAACTCGATCCTCCAGGCGCGGCTGGCCCAGGTCACCGTCGACCAGAACAACGACATGCGCAAGATCGCTGCCTGGGCCGGTATCGCCGCGGTCTGGACCGCCATCGCTGGCATCTATGGGATGAACTTCGACAACATGCCCGAGCTGAAGATGACGTACGGCTATCCGGTGGTGTTGGCCCTCATGCTCGGCGTCTCGCTGGCCCTCTACCGCTGGTTCCGCCGCAACGGCTGGCTCTGATCCTGCGATAGCGCCGCTCACGCGGAAGCGCCGGCGAGTGGGTGGACCCACTCGCCGGCGCCCGATGCGCTGCTGTTGATCTCAGCGGCGGCCGTTGGTGCGGGCCGTGTCCTTGCCCAGCGCCTTGGTGAGGTCGTCGGTCGGCCGACCGGAGACGTCGGTGGCGCCCTCGGCGACCGACGGGACCTTGTCGGTCGGGCGGACACCGGTCTGCTTGGCCGGGGCGGTGGTGCTGGCACTGGAGCCGCCGGCCACCGCCGAGCTGCCCGCGCCGGTCATCCCCGCCGCGCCGGACATGGCCGACCCGTCGGACCCCCGGGCGGCGGACGGCGTACGCACCTCGATCGAGTCGACCTCGTCGCGCATCGGCTCCAGGGTGCTGCGGGTCGGGTCGTACTCGGCCCACTCCTGCTGCTCCCGGCGGCGACGCAGCGCGACCGCGCCGGCCAGGCCGGCGATGGCACCCGCCGCCAACAGGCCGGTCATCATCGAGCCGCGACGACGCGGCTGCTTCTTCTTACCGGTGATCCGCATGGTCTTCGACTTGGCCTTCCTGGTCAGCGGCCCTGCGTGCGCGGCGCCGTCACGAGCAGCCGCCGCCAGCGGTGCCAGCGTGGTGAGAGTCGTCCCCCAGCCGGTCGACGCGCGGTCGCGTACCTTCGCGGCCGTCGGTGCGACGTAACCCCGGGCCACCTGGACCCGCGGGCCGACGGTCGCGCCGGCGCCCTTCGCGGCGTGATTGGCTGCCAGCATCAGGTGGCTGATGCTCTGGTTCAGCTCGGCCAACGCCTGCTGCCCCTGGGACTTACGCCGCCCGAATCCAAACACGGTCCTACCTCCTGGGAGTTGTTCCTTCGTCATCCTCCACCTTCGGATGCCTCCGCGATGCCAGATCGGGCACATGGGAGGATCCGCATGGAACTGACCAACGAGTGAGGAGTACCCGTGGCCGAGGCTGTCTACGCCACCCTGCACACCAACGCTGGCCCAATCCGGCTGGAGCTCTTCCCCAACCACGCGCCGAAGACCGTCCGCAACTTCGTCGACCTGGCCGAGGGCAACCGTGAGTACACCGACCCGCGCACCGGTCAGCCGGGCAGTGGTCCGTACTACGACGGCACCATCTCGCACCGCGTGATCAGCGGTTTCATGGTCCAGATGGGCGACCCGACCGGCACCGGTCGGGGCGGGCCGGGCTACAAGTTCGCCGACGAGTTCCACCCGGAGCTGCGGTTCGACCGTCCGTACCTGCTGGCGATGGCGAACGCCGGACCGGGCACCAACGGTTCGCAGTTCTTCATCACCGTGTCCCCGACGCCGCACCTCAACAACCGGCACACCATCTTCGGCCAGGTCGCCGACGAGGAGTCGGTGAAGGTCGTGGATTCGATCGCGAACACCCCGACCGGTCCGAGCGACCGTCCGCTCCAGGACGTCGTCATCGAGCGGGTCGAGATCGAGCGGTCCGCTTCCTGAACGACTGGCGAGGTACCTTTGCTCGCATGATTGAGCGCTCCGGAGCACAGCCGGCGCCGGTGGACCGTGCGGTGGCGGACGGAGGGTCGGCCCGGTGAGCGAGTCTCCGCCGACCACCCCGGTCTGCTACCGGCACCCCGGCCGGGAGACCTACGTCCGGTGCACCCGCTGTGACCGGCCGATCTGCCCGGACTGCATGCGGGACGCCTCGGTCGGGCACCAGTGCCCGGAGTGCGTCAACGAGGGACGTCGCAGTGTCCGGCCGGCGCGTACCGCCTTCGGCGGCGGTACGGCCGGCCGGCACGGCTATGTCACCAAGGCACTGATCGCCCTGAACGTGCTGTTCCTGCTGGCCTCCATCGCCTCCGCCCGGGGCGGGGACGCGGCGGTGGGCGGCTCCGGCTTCGGCGGCCTGATGGGTGGCAGCACGCCGCTGACCGAGTGGGGTGCGGTGCTCGGCCGGGCGTACCTCTCCGACTACACGCTCGGCGGGATCGCCGAGGGCCAGTGGTACCGGCTGGTCACGGCGATGTTCCTGCATTACGGCGTGCTCCACCTGCTGCTCAACATGTGGGCGCTGTGGGTGCTCGGCCGGTCGCTGGAGGCCAACCTCGGGCGGGTGCGGTTCGCCGCGCTCTACCTGATCGCGGGCCTCGGCGGCAACGTGGCCGCCTACCTGTTCAGCAGCCCGCGGGCGGCCACCGTCGGCGCGTCGACCGCCGTGTTCGGTCTCTTCGCCGCGCTGATCATCATCGAGCGCAGGTTGGGCCGGGACATTTCCCGGATCATCCCGATCCTGGTGATCAACCTGGTGTTCACGCTGGCCGTGCCGGGCATCTCGATCCCCGGGCACCTGGGCGGGCTGGTGGTCGGCGCGCTGATGGCGTTGGTGCTCGCCTACGCACCGCGGAGTCGTCGCACGCTGGTGCAGGTCACCGGTGGGGCGATCATCCTGCTGGTCCTGCTCGCGCTGGTGCTCTTCCGGACCGCCGCACTGCTCACCTGACCGGGCGGGCGGCCCGCAACGCGGCGGCCACCTCTTCCGGGGTGGCCCCCAGGTCGTACCGGCCGAACAGGTGCAGCGAGTTGCCCGCGTCGATCTCCAGCGTTTCGCTGGTCAGCCCCAGCCGGGGCCGCCGGTCGACGGCGATCGCCTCGACCGCCGACCAGGGCACCAGCCGCCGGCCGGCGAAGCCGTGGATGACGGTGAGCCCGGCCGGGTCCACCGCCAATCGGACCGGCGCGACCAGGTCACGTACCGCCCAGCCGGCCAGGGCGGCGGCGGCCAGGCCGGCCACCGCCAGGCGGACCGGGTCGCCGTCGGCGAAGAGCAGCCCGAGCGCGACGAGCAGGACGGCGCCGGCCAGTTTCGCCGCCGGCAGGCTCGACGGCACCCGCCACTGCTGTGCCGGGGAGGTCTCATTCACCCGCCCAGCATGCCAGCGGCGGTCGGACTCCGGCACCTCGTGCGGGTGTGGCCGGACGACCGGTCGATGGACGACGTAGGATCGGGGCAGCCCAAGTTACCGGGGAGTAAATATGAGTGACGCGGTCATCGTCGGCGCGGTACGGACCCCGGTCGGGCGGCGCAAGGGCAGTCTCGCCGGCGTCCACCCGGTCGACCTCTCGGCGCACGTGCTGCGCGCCCTCGCCGAGCGCACCGGGCTCGACCCGGCCCAGGTCGACGACGTCTTCTGGGGCTGCGTGTCCCAGGTCGGTGAGCAGTCGTGGAACATCGCCCGCAACGGCGTACTCGCCGCCGGCTGGCCCGAGGCGGTGCCCGGCACCACGGTGGACCGGCAGTGCGGCTCCAGCCAGCAGGCCCTGCACTTCGCCGCCGCGACGGTGCTCTCCGGTCAGGCCGACCTGGTGGTGGCCGGGGGCGTCGAGTCGATGACCCGGGTGCCGATGGGCTCCAGTGTGGCCGGCGGCATGCCGTTCAGTGACCAGCTACGCGCCCGTTACCGGGGCGTCGAGGGCTTCGCCGACGATGCGCCGCTGCCGTTCAACCAGGGGGTCGGGGCCGAGCTGATCGCCCAACGGTGGCGCCTCTCGCGTACCCAACTGGACGAGTTCGCGCTGGCCAGCCACGAGAAGGCGGCCGCCGCGCAGGACGCTGGCGCGTTCGACCCGGAGCTGACCCCGGTGCCGCTCGCCGACGGTGGCAAGTTCGCCGCCGACGAGGGCATCCGCCGGGAGACCTCCCTGGAAAAGCTGGGTGAGCTGGCCACCCCGTTCCGCGCGGACGGCGTGGTGACCGCCGGTTCGGCGTCCCAGATCTCCGACGGCGCCGCGGCCCTCGCGGTGACCACCTCCGACTGGGCCAGCCGACACGGCCTGCGCCCGCTGGCCCGGATCCACACCGCCGTGGTCGCTGCCGACGACCCGGTCACCATGCTCACCGCGCCCATTCCGGCCACCGCGAAGGCGCTGCGCCGCGCGGGGCTGGGCATCGAGGAGATCGGGGTGTACGAGGTGAACGAGGCGTTCGCCCCGGTGCCGCTGGCCTGGCTGGCGGAGACCGAGGCGGACCCGGAGCGGCTCAACCCGCGCGGCGGGGCGATCGCCCTCGGCCACCCGCTCGGCGGCTCCGGTGCCCGGATCATGACCACCATGCTCCAGCACATGCGGGACAACGGCATCCGCTACGGCCTGCAGACCATGTGCGAGGGCGGCGGAATGGCCAACGCCACCATCGTCGAGCTGGTCTGACGCGGGCGGGAAAACGCCTCGCCCGAACGCGGAACGGCCGCCTAAGGTGCCCAGCGTGACGACGATCGCCGGTGAGCCCGCCCCCGACTGGTCCAGCGAGCGGTGGCAGGTGCGGGCCCGATCCTGGGTCGACGCGCAGCTGAGTCGGGCCGGCCGACGGGTGACCGGGCTGGTGGAGCCGAGGCTGCGGCCCTGGTCGCTGGTGTGGCGGGTGCCCACCGACGACGGTCCCGTCTGGTTCAAGGCCAACAACCCGGGCACAGTGCACGAGGCCGTCCTGATCGCGGCGCTCGCCGAGTTGACGCCCGATGAGGTGCTGACGCCGATCGCGGTGGACCCGGCGCAGGGCTGGTCGCTGCTGCCCGATGGCGGCGAGTCGTTGCGCGACGTGCTGGCGCGCGACCCCGACCTGGCGCACTGGGAGCGGGCACTGCCCGGGTACGCGGCGCTGCAACTGGCGAGCGCGTCGCGCGCCGACGAGCTGGTCGCCCTGGGCGTGCCGGATCAGCGTCCGGAGGTGCTGGCCGGTCTCTTCGCCGAGCTGCTCGACGATCACGAGGCGCTGCTGATCGGGGCCGAGGGCGGGCTCAGCCCGGAGGTGCACGAGCGGTTGCGGGCCGAGCTGCCGGCCTTCGAGCAGCGGTGCCGCCGGCTCGCCGACCTCGGCATTCCGGCGACTGTGCAACACGACGACCTGCACGACGGCAACGTCTTCGCCGGCGCGGCCGGGTACCGGTACTTCGACTGGGGCGACGCCTCCGTGGCGCACCCGTTCGGCACGCTGCTGGTGACCCTGCGCTCGATCGGACACGCCGGGAAGCTCGCCGCCGACGACGCCCAGCTGGCGCGGTTGCGCGACGCGTACCTGGAGGCGTGGACCGACCGGTACGACCGACGGACCCTCGTGGAGGCCGCCGACCTCGCGATCGGCCTGGGGCCGGTGAGCCGGTCGCTCTCCTGGCGTCGGGCACTGGACACCCCCGAGGAGTCCCGTGCCGAGTACGCCGACGCGGTCCCGGGCTGGCTGGAGGAGTTGTTCGCCGCCAGTCCACTTCAGCCGAACTCCTGACCATGATCCGTCCGAGTCGGAAGTCGGACAGGCAGTGCGACAGGCGGCGTGGAACTTCCAAAAAACCCGGGTGACCCACGTCACCCTGCTGGGGACGTCGTTGGGCAGGTCATGGACGTCTTCTCCCGAACGTTCCTCCCGGCCGCCGCTGAGGCTGGCCTGGCCGTGCAGACGGTGAGCCGGCACATGCCGGTCTTCCGGCGCTGTGTCGGCTCCGGTGACGCCACCATCCTGGTCACCCGTTGCAGCCGCCCCGACCGTCCGGTCACCGGCGACTACCTGTTGCTACTCACACACCGCCGCCTGGTGGTGACCCAGCAGACCCGCCTGCTGCACCGACTGCGCCTGCACCTCAACACCGAGTTGCGCGAGCTGAGCAACGTCACCTGGAGCCCGGACCCGCGGCTGCAGTCGGTGGAGATGGCGGCCACCGCGATCGACGGGATCCGTGAGCGGTTTCTGATCCGGACCAGTCACCCGAAGCAGGTCTGGCAGCTCGACGCGTTGCTCAACCAGGCGTTCCGGACCCGCCTGCGGCCGCCCGGCGCGAGGGTCGTCGCCAGCATCGGTGACGCACCGGCCGCCGCCCGGCCCGGGATGTTCGCGCCGTCCTGGTGAGCTGATCCCGACCGGACGTCGCCCCGCCTTTACCGAACTCGAACACACACCGATCGCGCCGACCCTTCGCAGTCGGCAATCATGGGCCGGTGACCGTCGAACCACCGCATCGCGGGCTCGTCCTCGTCGTGGAGGACGAGCCGGCCATTGCCGACCTGGTCCGGCTCTACCTGACCCGCGACGGGTTCGGCGTCCACCTGGAACGTGACGGCGAGGCCGGTCTGAGCGCGGCCCGCCGGATGCGTCCGGTGGCCTGCGTCCTGGACATCGCGCTGCCGGGTCTGCCCGGCACCGAGATCTGCCGCCGGCTGCGCGAGGCCGGCGACTGGACCCCGGTCATCTTCCTCACCGCCCGCGACGACGAGGTGGACCGGATCGTCGGTCTCGAGTTGGGCGCCGACGACTACGTCACCAAGCCGTTCAGCCCTCGGGAACTGGTCGCCCGGGTCCGCGCGGTGCTGCGCCGATCCGCCGGCGGCCCGGAGGGCGCGGACCGGCCGCGTGTCGTCGGCCCGGTGACGCTCGACCCGGCCCGCCGTACGGTCACCGCCGCCGGCTCTCCGGTGCAGCTCACCTCCACCGAGTTCGACCTGCTGGCCCACCTGATGGCCCGGCCCGGCCGGGTCTTCACGCGGGAGGAGCTGTTGGCTGGTGTCTGGGGCTACGCGGCGCACGCCGGCACCCGGACGGTGGACGTGCACGTCGCCCAGGTGCGGGCGAAGCTCGGCCCGGCGAGTGTGATCCGGACCCATCGCGGCGTGGGGTACGCGGTCGATGCCTGACCACCCCGGGCACGTCGAGTCGCCGACCATGACCCTGCCGGTGGTGGGCGCCACCTCACCCACCGCACCCCGACGAGGTCGACTCGGCCGTACGCTGACCGCCCGCGCGGTGCTCGTCACCTGCGCGGTGGCGCTGGTGTCGGTGCTGGTCACCGCCATCGTCGCGGTGCCGTTGGCGATCCGTGGCGCGGAGCGGAGCGAGCAGGAGGCGCTCGCCGCCCAGGCCCGACTCGCCGCCGAGGTGCTGCGGACCCGCCTCGACCGGGGGCGCAGCGCCGACGAGGAACGGCTCATCCAGCAACTGCGCGACCAGGGCATCGACGCGTACCTGATCCGTCGTGGGGCGGTCGACCGAGCGGGTCTGCCACAGCGGGTGGTGCAGCGGATCGGGCAGGGCCGCAACGTGTCGGCCCGCCGCTCGGTCAACGGTGAACGGGCCCTGGTCGAGGGTCGGGCCCTGCCCGGCGGCAACGGGGTGGTGCTCTCCCGTCCGCTGGCCAACGGGCTGTGGGCACGGGTGCTGCTCAGTCTGTGGTTGCCGCTGCTGGCCGGGTTGACCGCCGGTGTGGCGGCCGGGCTGCTGCTGGCCCGTCGGCTGGCTCGGCCGATCCGGGTCGCGGCCA
Organism: Micromonospora sp. NPDC127501; assembly: GCF_040302185.1. Taxonomy (NCBI): domain Bacteria; kingdom Bacillati; phylum Actinomycetota; class Actinomycetes; order Micromonosporales; family Micromonosporaceae; genus Micromonospora; species Micromonospora sp. NPDC127501. The sequence continues at coordinate 669,620 of NZ_JBEORJ010000002.1, forward strand.
CCGCCGCCGCCCGACTGCGCGCGGGTGACCGCGCCGTCCGGGTGCCCGTCGAGCCGCCGGACGAGGTCGCCGACCTGGCCGAGGCGTTGAACGGTCTGGCTGCCGCGCTGGCCACCAGCGAGGGCCGACAGCGGGAGTTCCTGCTCTCCGTCTCGCACGAGCTGCGCACCCCGCTGACCGCGATCCGGGGGTACGCCGAGGCGCTCGCCGACGGAGTGCTCGGTGCCGCCGACACGGTGGACACCGGTCGGACGATGCTGGCCGAGGCCCAACACCTGGACCGGCTGATCGGCGACCTGTTGGCACTGGCCCGGCTGGAGGCCGCCGACTTTCCCCTGGAACCGGTGCCGGTGGACCTGACCCGACTGGCAGTGGACGCGGAGCCGACCTGGTCCGGTCGGTGTGCGGCGGTGGGCGTGCCGTTCCGGGTGGAGACGCCCGGTCAGCCGGTGCCCGCGTACACCGATCCGGGGAGGATCCGGCAGGTGCTGGACGGGCTGCTGGAGAACGCGCTGCGGGTCGTACCCCCGGGGTCGCCGGTGGTGCTCGCGGTCCGGTCGGCCGGCGCGGACCCGGCGCACGGCGGCGTGTTGGAGGTCCGCGACGGCGGGCCCGGTTTCACCGACGACGACCTGGCGGTGGCCTTCGAACGCGGTGCGCTGCACGAGCGGTACCGGGGGGTGCGCAAGGTGGGCAGCGGACTGGGGTTGGCGCTGGCCGCCGGGCTGGTCCGCCGGTTGGGCGGGGAGATCGCCGCGGGGCACGCGCCGGAGGGCGGTGCCGCCTTCACCGTCCGGCTGCCCGGTGATCCTTACCTGACCCGAACATCGGTCTGACGCTCCGCTCGTCGTTCCCGGGAAGGCTGAGGGCTCCACTGACAGAGAGGGAGAGTCATGCCACGTTGGGGTATCGCCACCGGCACCACGGCACTGCTCGCGGCGGTCGCGCTCGGCGTCAGCGGCTGCGGCGCGGCCGAGGTGGCCAGCCAGCCCGCCCGGGATGTCGCCGTCGAGGTCGCCGCCGCCATGGGAGTCGAGGGTCAGGCGCTGGCCGCTATGGGCTTCGACGCCGACGACCTGGACGTCCTGACCGTCGCCGCACCGGCCACGCCGACCCCGGGTGCGTCCCCCAGCGCAGAGGAGAAGGCCCGGGAGAAGCGCGGCGAGGAGTGGCGCAAGCGCCGCCAGGCCCGCGTGCTGCTGCGCAAGAACACCCTGCACGGTGAGGCGGTGGTGAAGACGAAGGACGGCGGTACGCAGACCGTCGCCGTGCAGCGCGGCGAGGTGACCGCGATCGACGGCGACTCGATGACCGTCAAGTCCACCGACGGCTTCACCATGACGTGGACCTTCGGCGACGACCTGCGGGTGGTCGAGCGGCGGGCCACAGTGCAGCCGAGCGAGGTCAAAGTCGGCGCGACGCTCGGCGTCGCCGGCGCGAAGGACGGCGACAAGGGCGTGGCCCGGCTCATCCTCGTTCCCCGCGCCAAGTGAGCGCAGGGGCCCTGGTCGCCGCCAGGGCCCCTGCCCTCGTCAGTAGACGCGGGAGCCGATGAAGTCGTCGTGACCGTAGCCGACCGGGTTGGCGGCGGTACGGGCCTCGAACGACCACTGCTGCCGGGTGCTGCTGGAGCAGTTCGCCAACCGCAGGCGAGAGCTGCCCAGCAGCGGGTTGTCGAACGCCACGCAGAGGTTGTTGGCGCTCGCCGGCCTGATCTGGTTACCCACGAAGACGAACTGCTGCGCGCCGGTGCCGTTGCAGTCGTAGATGTTGACAGCGGTGCCGGCGGTCATCGAGCTGTTGGCGACGTCCAGGCAACGGTCGTGGGACAGCTCCGAGTGCAGCGACCGTCGGGCCGAGTCGTACCAGAAGCCCTGGTTACGCCCACCGTGGCAGGAGTACGGCTGCTGCGCGGTGCCGTTGCGGGAGTCGTACCCCTTGCCGTCGACACAGGTGCCGGTGGCCAGGTTGCGCAGCTGCTTGAACTCCAGCAGCCCCGGGTAGAGCACGCCACCACCGGTGCTGGCCGGGTCGACGCAGCTGGCCCGCGTCTGCCCGGAGTTCCAGAACTGGGTGATGCACTGGGCGAACATGCCGTGCCCGCGGGCGTTGGGGTGGAACGACTGTCGGGCGGCGTTCTCGTTCCAGATGCCGACCTCGATGAAGAGGCCGCGGACCGAGGTGTTGTCGGTGCACACCTCGTGCCCGTGGAAGAGCCGGCTGGCGTCCAGGTAGCGGGTGCCGGTGTTCGCCGCGGCCGAGCGCAGCGCCGACTCGAACATCGGCACCGCCTTGTTCCGGGCGAACGCCGCGTCGGCCAGGTAGAGCAGACAACCGCCGGAGTACCAGCCGGGGAAGTTGGGGTTGTCCTCCACGTCGGGGCTGCCGGGGCTCGGGTACGACATCAGCACCAGTTCGTAGTCCGACCGCAGGTAACCGGCGTTGGTCATGGTCTGCCGGATGTCGGTCAGCGCCGACTCCACGGCCTGCCGGCTGCCGTCGGTGCGGATCGTCCACTGGTCGGTGTAGGTGGGGTAGCAGGCGCCCTGGAAGAAGACCCGGCGGACGGCGCAGTCGGTGGCGACCGGACCGAACTGGATGGTGCCGTCACCGTTCGCGCCGACCACCACCCAGATCAGCTTCACGTGCGTGTTGCGCGCCTTGATGCCCAGGTGGTCGCCCTGGTTCAGCTCGTTGTGCTGGGTCGGGCCACCGGCGATCAGGTTCCAGGGGGTGGCACCGGAGCAGGCGATGTTGTACTGCGCGTCCGACGTGATGCCGGTGCGGAAGACCGCCTGGTCGTACGACCGGTCGCACCAGTTGCCGTCCTGGTGGGTGCCGGGGACGTAGTTGCCGACCCCCTCACCGGAGATCTCGCTGTCACCCATGGTGATCAACGCGGTACGTCGTTGTTCGATCGGGCGGATCGCCGGGCTGCCGTAGAGGGCGGTCGCCTCGGCGGCCCGGATGGCTTCGAGGTTGGCGGGGAGTGGTTGGACGGCTGGCCGGTCGGCGGCGGTGGCGGGGGTGGCCGGTCCGGCGAGCATCGGTAGGACGAGAGCGGCGACGGCGACGGCGACGGTGATGGCCCGTCGTCGGGTCGCGCGTTCGGGCCTGGCGGGGATTGCAGGCATCGACGCACTCCTTTCGGCTCAATCGCGGGACGTCGATTGAGTTACCAGACGGTAACGTGCGGATCAACAGATGTGAATGCGCTTCAGGTCCTTGCGCGCGGGATGCAGAACCGCCCGGATCGGACTTATCCGGGCCCGCGCGCCACCGCCAAGGCGACGCCCGGCCGGCTTCTGGTTCAGCGGCCCGGCGGCGGTGCGGCCCGCTTCTGGTTCAGCGGCCCGGCGGCAGGGCGTAGCCCACGTAGCCGCGGAACTCCAGCCGCCAGCCGGCCGGGACGAGTTTGGCGCAGGCCGCCTTGGTGCCGGTGCAGACGATCGCGTCGACCGAGGAGGGGTCGGCCGGCGGTCGTTCCGGCAGTACCGACTGCAACGCCACCAGGTCCGGTGAGCCGCCGTCGGGCTGCCGCAGCAGCAGCCACCACGGGTACTCCCAGTTGTCGTTCTGCTGTACCAGCCCGACCCGTCGCGCACCGCTGTCCTGGACCGCTGTCGCCGCCCAGCGGAACTCGTCGGCCCACTGGGGGCGGCGCAGGAACCGGGTGTCCCAGTCCGAGGTGGTGAAGACCGAGCCAGCGCCGACCAGCCGGCGCGGAAAGCCGTACGACAGTGCGAGCACCCCGGCCAGCGCCGAGGTGGCCAGCACGGTGAGGGCCGCCACTGTGGCAACCGTTCGACGCCCACCCGCGCGGTTGCGCAGGAGAGCGTCCAGCCAGAGGCCGGCGAGGGGCACGGCGAGCACCACGGCGTAGAGCAGCAGCCGGTTGCCCCACGGCTGCCACTTGATCATCGCGCTGTGCAGCAGCACGGCGGTCAGCACCACCACGGCGTACGCCCGCAGTGACCCGGCCCGCTCGGGAGCGATCCGCCGTGGGCGGGCGAGCGCGATCACCGCACCGATCGCCGCCAACGCCCCGGCCACCGGGAACGCCACCCGGTCCTCGTCCGGATACCAGGCCGGCTCCGGGAACAGTTCCCGCCCGAAGGTGATCGCGCGGTCCTGCGGGTCGACCCCGATCGCCTCGGCGCCGCTGATGATCACCTCGGCCCCGGCCCGACGCAGCGGCGCCAGCGGCGTGTCGAAAGCGGTGTGCCCGATCCGTAGCGCGTTGACCACTATCGACGCCGGGTCGTGCCGCTCCATCGGAATGGACTCGCGCAGCCGGGGCGGCCCCAGCGGGTGCCCGAACTCGGCGGTCACCCGGGCCAGGAACGGGCCGACCACCACGGCCGCGACCAGCAGGATCAGCACCGAACCACCGACCGTGCGGGCCAGCCCACCGACCGGCCAGGACCGCCCACCCCCGGCCGCCGCTGCCGGGTCGGTCGACGTGGCGTTCCTGCTCCGGGCCAGCCTCAACTGGGCAAGTCCCCAGAGCACCAGCAGCGGGCCGACCGCGATCAGGCCGCTGGTCTTGGTCACCGCGGTCAGCCCGGTGGCCGCCCCCAGCCCGAGCAGCGTGCCCCAGCCGGTCCGTCGACTCAGCCCGTCCAGCACCATCGTCGCCGCGCAGGCCACCCACGCCGCGCAGATCAGGTCGGTCTGCGTGCTGGTCGCCTGGAGCACCACCATCGGGGTGGTCGCCAGCACGAACGCGGTGAGCAACTGGGCCCGCCGGCCGCCGCCGAGCTGTGCGGTGATCCGGGCGGCCACCAGGAGGCAGACCACTCCGGCCGCCCACTGCACCAGGTTGTACAGGTGGTCCCCGCCGGTGAGCAGGCGCAGGTGCAGCAGCAGATACTCGGCTCCGGGCGGGATGGTCACCTGCCGGTGGATGGCGGTGGACCAGAAGTCCAGGTCGCCCTGGGCCACCCAGTGCTCCACCTTTGGCAGGTGGTACGTCTGCGAGTCGAAGTTGTTCGGCTCGGCCAGCAGCGCGACCAGCAGCTCCACCAGGACCAGCCCGCCGACCGTGCCGGCGAGGAGCCGCTCACCCGGTCGGGCCGTACGCCACGCGTCGACCGCCACGGCACGAAGGTCGGCGAACCCCCGGCCAGCCCGGGTCGGCGCGGGGACGGGCGCACCCCTCTCGGCGGCCGGGGCGGACACGTCGGGTCCGCCACCGGACACCACCGCGCCGACCGGCACCGGCCGCGATGCGGTGCTGACTGCCGGCGCAGCGCTGACCGGCACCGATGCGGCGGCGGGCGGCTGCCCGAGGCGGGTCGCCCGTCGCCAGCGCAGACCGGCCGCCGCCGCGGCCGCGACCAGGAAGAGCAGCCAGGCGACGGTGAACGCGCCTCGGGTCAACGCGTGCGACGCGCCGAGCACCTCGACGACGAGCACGGCGTACGCCCCGGTGAGCAGGACGGCGCGCACCACGGCGAGCCGCAGCGGTGCGACCGCGCCAGCCTCGCGTGGCATCACCGCGACGATGAGCAGGAGCACCGCGGCGGCAGGAACCGCCGCGAGCAGGGAGCCGGCAGCCGACATGGCGGAAGTAAACACCATTGATCTGAAGCCGCCGCGCCGACTGCCCAGCGGTAGCGGTACGCGGTAAACAAACCAACCAGGCTAGGCTATGGCCGACGTGTTGCCGCCACCGTGGAGATCCCCGTGAAGCTCTCGATCCTCATGCCGGTCTACAACGAGGAAGAACGCATCGCGGATGCCCTCAAGCAGGCATTGGCGGTGGACTATCCCTGTGAGATCGAATTGGTAGTCGTCGACGACGGCAGCCGCGACGGCACCGGCGAGGTCCTCGGTCGCGCCGACGACGCGCGCCTGCGGGTCATCACCCACCAGCGCAACGCCGGCAAGGGTGCCGCCATCAAGACGGCGGTCGACAGCGCCGAGGGTGACTACATGGTCATCCTCGACGCCGACCTGGAGTACGACCCGCAGGACATTCCCAAGCTGCTCGACCCGGTGCTCGACGGTCGGGCCACGGTGGTCTACGGCAATCGCACCTTCGGCAGCCACAGCGCCTACAGCTTCTGGTACGTGATGGGCAACAAGGGCGTCACGATGGCGGCCAACGTGCTGTTCAACTCGTACATCGGTGACCTGGAGACCTGCTTCAAGCTGATGCCGGTGGCGCTCTACCGGTCGCTCCAGGTGCGCTCGCGCGGCTTCGGCATGGAGGCCGAGGTGACCGGCAAGCTGCTGCGTCGCCGGATCCGGCCGTACGAGGTGCCGATCAGCTACCGGGCGCGCGGCCGGGAAGAGGGCAAGAAGATCACCTGGAAGGACGGCGTCGAGGCGATCTGGATCCTCGGGCGCGAGCGCGCTCGCCGCCGCCCCGCCGTCTCAGCCGCCAACTGACCCCAGGAACGCGCTGATCGACCGCCGCAGGCCGTCGGCGTCCAGACCATGCCACCGGGCGTGGTCGGCCGGATCGCCGTACCGTCGCAGGTCGGTCTGACCCACCCCGAGGGCGAGCAGCCGGTGCGGTACGTCCGCCAGAGCCCGGCTGACGAGCGCGCTCGACGTTCCCGCCAGGTACGGCTCGACCAGCACCACGTCGGTGTTGGCGAGCGCCCGCAGCCCGGGCGTGTCGAGCGGCCGGGGCGTGTGGGTGTACGCCACGGTCACGTCCATTCCCTCGGTCGCGGCCACTGTGGGGTCGAGCATCGGTCCGACCGCCACCACGAGGGGCGCATTCGTCCCGCCTCGCCGAATCACCCGTAGCCGGGTGGCGTCCGGGTACGCCTCGGCGTTGCGCTGCTCGGAGAGCCGCAGGTAGATCGGATCGTCGGTGGTCGCGGCGTTGCGCAGCAGCGGCGCCACCTCACCGGGGTGGCCGGGCACCCGGACCGTCCAGCCGTCACCGAGGGAGTCGAAGAGCGCCACGTCCCCGGGCGACTGGTGGGTGCGGCCCTCAGCCGACCCGTCGTACGACGCGCCGATGCTGACCAGGACGGCGCCCACGCCCTGGTGGTCCAGATCCAACTTGATCTGCTCGTACGCCCGGTCCACCAGGAACGTCGCGTACGAGTGCGCGATCGGACGCAGCCCGGTCAGGGCGAGCCCGCCGGCCACGCCGATCATCAGTTGCTCCCGGATCCCGACGTTGAGCACCCGGTCCGGGTGGCGGTGGCCGGCCGAGGCGAACTGGCTCGCCGAGATGTCGGCCAGCACCAGTGCGGTACGCGGATCCTCGTCGAGGAGCGCGGTGGTGGTGTCGATGAAGGCGGTACGCATGTCGGTCATCCCCTGTTCTCGATGCGGGCGACCACCAGGTGCGGGTGTCGTGGTCGGTGCCCGGTCAGCGCCGCGTACAGGGCTTCGTGGTTCCGGCCGTCGACGGTGTCGGCGGTCCAACCGTTGACGGTGAACCGGCTGGCGATGCCACCGGCCCACCCGTGGCTGGCCGACGAGTTGTCGACCACGACCGCGGTGAGGCTGTCCAGGCCGGTCGCTCCCGCGTACGCGATCGCCTCGTGGTTGGATCCCTCGTCCAGTTCGGCATCGCCGAGCAGCACGTACACCCGGGGGTTGAGCAGCCCCTGGGCGCGCAGGCCGAGGGCTGTGCCGACGGCCAGCCCGAGCCCGTGCCCGAGGGAGCCGGAGCCGATCTCGACCCCGGGCACCAGGAGTCGGTCCGGGTGGTGGCCGAGCCGGCTCTCCGGCCCGGCCAGGTCGTCGAGCCACGCGTCCGGGATGAAGCCGTGCGCGGCGAGCACCGCGTAGTAGGCGGCCGGTCCGTGGCCCTTGGAGAGCAGGAACCGGTCCCGCTCCGGGTCGTCGGCGGTGTCGGGGGTGACCCGCAGCACGCGGTCGTAGAGCACCTGGAGCACGTCGACGGTGGAGTGCGCGCTCGGCGCGTGCTTCTCGTCGCCGGTCAGTCGTCGGATCAGCCCGGGCAGTCGGGCGCTGCTGTCGGTGGGCAGTGTCGTGGTCATGCCACTACTGTGTGAGTTGAAGTGGACTTCAACTCAAGGACCTGGTGATGCCGGATCTACTGACGATCGGTGAGCTGTCCGCCCGCTCCGGGGTGGCACCGTCGGCGCTGCGCTACTACGAGCGACTCGGGCTGATCCGCGCCGACCGCACCGGCGGCAACCAGCGCCGGTACGCCCGCGCCGAGCTGCGGCGGGTCGCCTTCATCCGGATCTCCCAGCAGGTCGGCGTCTCGCTCGACGAGATCCGCGAGGCACTCGACTCGCTCCCCGAGGCCCGCACCCCGAGCCCACAGGACTGGGCGCGGCTCTCGGCGAGCTGGCGCAGCCGGCTGGACGAGCGGATCCGGCTGCTCACCAAGCTCCGCGACGACCTGGACGGCTGCATCGGCTGCGGCTGCCTGTCCTTGCAACGCTGCACGCTCAACAACCCGGAGGACACGCTGGCCGGCGAGGGCCCGGGCGCCCGGCTGGTGCTGCCCCGACCGACGGACGACCCGACGCTGGCAGGCTCGCTCAGCTGACCGCCACCCGGCAGGCTGGCTCAACTGACGATCGACCGCCGTGGGCTGGCTCAGCTGACGGCCGACCCGCCACCCGGCGGGCGGGTGAGCAGCACCTTGCCGAAGTGGTCGTTCGACTCGACGAGCCGGTGCGCCTGCGCCGCCTCGGTCATCGGCAGCCGCCGGTCCACGATCGGCCGGATCCGGCCCGCCTCGACCAACGGCCACACCTCGTCCCGTACGCCCTGGACGATCTCCGCCTTCTCCGCGAGCGGACGGGACCGTAGCGACGTCGCGGTGACGCTCGCCTGCTTGCTCAGCAGCGCGCCGAGATCCAACTCGGCCTTGCGCCCGCCCTGCATCCCGATCACCACGAGCCGGCCGCCGGTGGCCAGCGCGGAGACGTTCCGCCCCAGGTAGGACCCACCCATGATGTCGAGGATGACGTCCACGCCGCGCCCGTCGGTGACCCGCTGGACCTCCTCGACGAAGTCCTGCTCCCGGTAGTCGATCAGGTGTGCGGCGCCCAGCTCACGCAGCCGGGCGTGCTTACCCTCCCGCGCGGTGGTCAGCACTGTCACGCCGAGGGCAGCCCCGAGCTGGACGGCGAACGTGCCGATCCCGCTGCCCCCGCCGTGCACCAGCAGCGTGTCGCCCGCACCGAGCCGTGCCACCTGGACCAGGTTCGACCAGACCGTGCAGGCCACCTCGGGCAGCGCCGCCGCGTCGACCGGGTCGCAGGCCGGCAGCGGCAGCAACTGCCCGGCGGGGACCGCCACCCGCTCCGCGTACCCGCCACCGGCCAGCAACGCGCAGACCTGCTGCCCGACCGCCCATCCGGCGACCTCCGCGCCGACCTCAGTGACCACCCCGGAGCACTCCAACCCGGGATACGCTGGCGCGCCCGGCGGCGGCGGGTAGTGCCCCTGCCGTTGCAGCAGGTCAGCGCGGTTGACCCCGCTGGCCCGCACATCCACGATCACCTCGTTGGGCCCCAGCTCCGGGTCGGGCACCTCGGCCCAGACCATTGCGTCGGGTCCACCGGGCTGCGGAATCGTGATGGCTCGCATGGGCCCAGTCTTCCCGATCTCACCGGGTGCCGCAGGCGCACCGTCTGGCCCACTGTGGACCCAGCAGACCGCCTGGCCGGCGCACCGGGGAGGGACGCCGGGCCGCCCGGAGCGAGGCGTGGCAGACTATGCGTGGCCGTACGCCCACGGGTGACGGCCCAGGAGGGTTCGCCTAGTGGCCGATGGCGCTGGTCTTGAAAACCGGTAAGGCAGCGATGTCTTCGTGGGTTCGAATCCCACACCCTCCGCCTGGTGATACGGCTGTTTACGCAGCTCAGCCCCTGGTTGCAAGCGGGGGCTGTCTGCTGGGCGGTGCCTCTCGGTCACTCCGGCGGGTCGGTGGCCCGCCGCTCCCGGCGGATCGTCTCCTCGGCCAGCCGCTCGACCGCACGTCGGCGTTCCTCGGCGATGGCTCGCTCGTCCCGGCGGCGGAACGCGGTGACGACGGCTACCGCGAAGTCCCGCCAGATGCCGGCCACGATGTCCCCCTGCGGAACGTTGCCCGAACTCAAACGTAGCTCCGCGAAACCACAGTCGGGTCAGCGCGCGCTTCCGGTCGTCGGGAGGGCCGTGGCGGGGTAAGAAGGGGCTGGTATCTCCGCACATCGGAAGGACGCGTCCCCATGACCCTGGAACGACCGATCGCCCCGGACCCGTACGAGCTGCTGCCGACGGTGCCGTCGTTCACGCTGACGAGTGACGACGTGCAGAACGGCGAGCCGATGGACGCCCGGCACGCGCATGGCAGCACCGGGGGCGACAACGTCTCGCCGCAGCTGACCTGGTCGGATTTCCCCGCCGAGACGAAGAGCTTCACGGTGACCTGCTACGACCCGGACGCGCCGACCGGCAGCGGTTTCTGGCACTGGGTGCTGGTGAACGTGCCGGTCAACGTCACCCAGTTGCCCACCGGGGCCGGTGGCGCGGCGGGCACCGACCTCGGTGGGGCGTTCTCGGTCCGCAACGACTACGGCGAGCAGGGCTACGGCGGCGCGGCTCCGCCGCCCGGCGACCGCCCGCACCGGTACGTCTTCGCGGTGCACGCCCTGGACGTCGACCGCCTGGACCTGACCCCGGACGCCAGCCCCGCCTACGTCGGCTTCAACCTGACATTCCACACCCTGGCGAGGGCGGTAATCCGCCCCACGTACCAGATCAAGGAATAACCCCGCCCCCAGCTCCCGCGATCTTGCACTTACTGTCCCGACATCCCTGACATAACAGGCATAAAGACGACAGGAAGTGCAAGATCGTCGGGGCCGGGGCCGGGGCCGGGGCCGGGGCCGGGGCCGGGGCCGGGGCCGGGGCCGGGGCCGGGGTCAGGCTGGGACGCGGGCCACGGCGAAGACGGACTGGCCGAACGGCGGAAGGACGAGCTGCTCGGCGGCCTTGGTCGCGGGCAGGACGAGGGTGTCGTACACCTTGACCATCGGGCCCTCCTTCGGCATCAGCCGGAAGACCTTGGTGGCCATGAAGTAGCCGATCAGCCCGAGCGCGTTGGCGTAGTGCATCTTCTCGATGGTCAGGCCGGCGTCGGTCATCGCCGCCCCGAGCGTCTTCTTCGTGTAGCGGCGGACGTGTCCGGTGGCGATGTCGGCCGGGCCCATCGCGAACTGGAACGCGGGCACGATGATGATCACGGCGCCGCCGGGTCGGACCAGGTCGCGCATGCTCTGCAGCGCGCCCACGTGGTCCTCGATGTGCTCCAGGACGTTGTACGAGACGGCGGCGCTGTAGTCGCCCCGGTCGTTGTGCGGCAGCAGCATCTGCCGGACTTCGATGTTCGGACGGCCGGCGAGGCGCTCCTTGAGCTGCACCAGCCGGTCCGGGTCGGCCTCGGTGGCGGTGAACCGCGGCAGCCGTTCGGACCATTCCAGCGCGTAGTCACCGAGGCCGCTGCCGATCTCGATCGGGTCGTCGCCGAGGTACGGCACGGCCAGTTCGATGAACCAGCGGCGGTGGTTGACAGCTGTTGCCAGGCCTTCCAGCACCTCGGACTGCACCCGCTGATCCCCAGTGATTTCTGCCATGCGTCGATTCCTCACGATATGAACTCGACCCGTGCCTGGACCGACAGAGTGAATCATCCGCTGGGATGGCGAAAGAATCGGGGCATCGGGGTGGCCGAATTGTGGTCGGGGGGTGGGTTCGTGATCGGCGGTCGGCGAACCCGGCACATAGTACGGCAGTACCCCGAAACATGTCACGGCGGCGCCATGCGCTGACTACCCTATGAATTGTCATGACTACTCCTGAATCGGACGTGCCCAGCGACAGCGGCGGCCCGGCCGCCGCGCCGTCGGCGGAGGGGGCCGCCGGTGCCGATCGGCCTTCCCGAAGGGGTATGTGGGCCGATCTGGCCGCCGTGCTGAGCTTCGTGGTGCTCGGCTTCTGGGTCACCTGTCGGCTCTGGCTGGACCCGGGCAGCGATGTGCGGGACAACCAGTCCGATCAGTCGCAGTTCGAATGGATGATGGCCCACGGTGCGCGAGTGGTCACGCACTTTGCGTATCCGTTCCATTCCAATCAGATGAACGTCCCCGACGGCGTCAATCTGATGGCCAATACGTCCGTATTATCCATTTCATTGCCAATGACGCCGATCACCCTGCTGTTCGGGCCGCGAGCGTCATTTCTGATCTTTCTCACCGTCGGCATGATTGCCACAGCCACGGCCTGGTATTTCGTGCTCTCCCGGGTCCTGATCGGCAGCCGGGGACCGGCGTGGCTGGGTGCCGGCTTCTGCGCGTTCGCGCCGGCCATGGTGTCGCACGCCAATGGCCATCCGAACATCGTGTCGCAGTTCGTCGTCCCGTTGATCATTTGGCGCACGCTGCGACTCGGTGAGCCGGGCCGCTGGCTGCGCAACGGGGTCCTCCTCGCGCTGGTCATCGTCTGGCAGGCGTTCCTCAACCTGGAGATCCTGCTGATGACCGCGATCGGGCTCGGCGTGATCGTCGGCGTGCTCGCCCTCGGCCGCCCGGATCTGCGGTCGCGGGCCCGGTCCTTCCTCGCCGGCCTGGCCGTCGCCGCCGGGGTCGCCGGGCTCCTGCTCGCGTACCCCCTGTACGTCCAGTTCTTCGGACCGGACGCGTACTCCGGGCTGTCCCGCCTGATCCGCGGCTACTCCAGCGACGTGGCCTCGTTCGTCGCGTACTCGCGGGAATCACTCGCCGGTAGCGCGCGCACCGCCGCGGGCCTGGCCAAGAACCCGACCGAGGAGAACAGCTTCTTCGGTTGGGCGCTGGTGGTGCTGGTGATCGCCCTGGTGTGGTGGCTGCGCCGCTCGATCGTGGTGCTCGCGCTGGCCGCGCTCGGGTTGCTCTTCGCCGTGCTCTCGCTGGGTCGGGAGGTCCGCTTCGACAACCGGGGTACGGGCGTGCCGGGCCCCTGGGCGGCGCTGGAGAACCTGCCCATCCTGCACTCGGTGGTGCCGACACGCTGGGCGTTGGCGATCACCCCGATCATCGGGCTGCTGCTCGCGTACGGCGCCGAACGTGCCCGCGAGTTGGCCGAGGCACACCCGGCCGCTCGGGGGCAGGTCCGCTTCGTCACCGCCACGGTGCTCACGATGGCCCTGTTGCCGATCGTCCCCACCCCGCTGCCCGTGGCCCGCCTCGACCCGGTCCCCAGCTTCGTGACCAGTGGGGCCTGGCGGCCGTACGTGGCCGGTGGGCGCAGTGTGGTGACCCTGCCGTTGCCGGACACCACCTACGCGGAGCCGCTGCGCTGGTCCGCGGCGACCCGGCTGGACATGCCGCTGGCCCGTGGCTACTTCCTCGGCCCGGACACCCGCCCGAACGCCGATCCGCCGAAGGTCGCGTTGTTCGGTGCGACTCCCCGCCCCACCAGCAGCTTCTTCGCCACCATCCGGCGAACCGGGGCGGTGCCGCCGATCACCCCGCAGAGCCGGGTCCGAGCGGTCGACGACCTGCGCTACTGGCGGGCCGGAGTGGTCATCCTCGGGCCACACGAGCACGAGGCCGCGCTGCGCCGGGGCATGACCGAGCTGACCGGGATCCAACCGGTCTTCACCGGCGGCGTGTGGGTGTGGGATGTCCGGTCACTGACCGACTGAGCAGCGCGGCCCAGCCTGGCCCAGGGCCTTACCGGACGCAGCAGCCCTGGCAGACCTTCGGCCGGGGCAGGGTGAAGGCGAGGCAGCAGGTGCGGCGCTGCACTGTCGGCTCACCGGCCGGCCCCGGCACCAGCTCGATCAGGTCGGCCAGGTCGAGTGCGCCGAGCAGGGTGTCGATGCTCTGCACCGTGGAGCCGGGCAGGGCGTCGGCGGCCCGCAGGATGCCGTGCGCGATGCCGGAGGCGACAGAGCCGAGCAGCGTCCGGGTGCCCACCCGGACCTCGGACTGGATCGCCGTGATGAGCGGCGCCAGGTGAGCGTCGAGCAGGGACGCGCGCAGTGCGCCCAGCAGCTCCGCCTCGTCGGCGACGACCCGCACCTCAGGCAGGCCGGCCAGCGCCAGTGGATCGTTCGGCAGCACCGCCACTGTGGTGCCCCGGCGCAGGCCCATGGTGAGCAGCTGCCGGTGGTCCTCGAAGTGGATCAGCAGGTCGGCCGGATCGAGCAGTGGCACCCGCCGGGCGGAGGCCCAGCCGAGTACGACCGGCAGCGCGGCCCAGTAGCTGTAGGACTTCCAGGCCAGCGCCGCGCACGCGTGCGGGGTGCCGCCCCAGCGGACGGCGGCGCCATTCAGCAACTCCGGCAATCGGCTGCCGTCGATCAGGGTGGTGGCGGGCGCCCAGCCGAGTTCGTCGTCGACCAGCAGGCCCCGGGCGAGGCCGGGGAGGTCGTCGGTGCCGAACATGGCCCGGAGCGCCGCGGTGACGGGGGCGAGCGGCGTGGTGGTGGCCTCGCGCCGTGGCATCACCGCTGTCACCTGAGTCGTCCCCTGTCTGTGTGACCGAGGAGTGCGCCCCGGCGGACGAACCAGTGCCGTCCTGAGCTAAGGCTAGCCTAACCAACCCCCTGACCGTAAGGGAAGCCTCACCTTGGTCACATCCCAGACGTCCAGGTCACCCCCGTATTCGAGGGGAGTAGCGCTTCGCGTACTACCCGGAGTCAGTGCTGGGAAACGCCGCCGCACAATCGATGGCCATCGGTGAATTGTCAAGCGGTGTGTCGAAAACATGCCACTTGCGTGTGCGCTCACGCACGGAACGTGAAACTTATAGCCCCGGCCACGAGGAAGCTGATGACGACCTCACCCCTCGAACGGGCTGCCGACTCCTTCGCGGCCGAACTTGCCCGGCAACGGACCGGGCGCGGGCTGTCCAAGAAGCAACTGGCCGTCCTGATGGGGTTCGACCCGTCCTACGTGAGCCACGTCGAAGGGCGCCGGCACCGCCCCACCGAGGACTTCGCCCGCCGTGCGGAGGCCGTCCTGGAGGCCAGCGGCGCGATCTGGCAGCGCTTCCGGGAGTACGACGACCTACGGCACGCCCGGTCGGGTCAGCCGCATCGCGAGCCGTACCTGCCGGGACAGTGGCTGCCACCCGGCACCGGCCTGGTCGTGGAACGGGAGCTGGCCACCCTCACCCACGCCGACGACGGCTACCGGTGCGTCATCCACCGTGAGCTGTACAACGCCGGCACCGAGCCGGTCACCCGCTACCTGGTCCGGGTCGCCGTCGACCGCTACCCGAACGACCCCGGCCGCTCCAACCGGCACCATCGGGAGCACCCCCTCACCTTCGCCGAGTTGCAGATACAGGCCCGTCGGGACGACGGCGGCGGAGACCCGGAGCCGATGCACTGGCGAGCCAAGCACGATCGGGACGCGTTCAAGGAGATCTGGCTGCTCTTCGAGAACGGGGAGCGACGCTTCCCCCTCTACCCGGGCGACCGGGCCACCATCGAGTACGCGTACAGCGTCGGGCACGAGAAGTGGGGCCCCTGGTTCCAGCGAGCCGTGCGACTGCCCACCCGCCAGCTCGCCGTACGCCTGGACCTGCCTGCGGCCCTCGACCCGCAGGTCTGGGGCGTGGAGACCTCGCTCAGCGCGGAGGAGGGCCCGCTCCGGACGGCGCCGCAGCGTCACGACGAGGGCGACCGGGTGATCTACGACTGGCAGACCGACGACCCCCCGTTGAACGCCCGCTACCGGATGCAGTGGCGGTTCCGTGCCCGTCCGGACACCGAACCGGACCTCGGCCCTGGTGGCACCCGGGTCCGACCCAGCGACCGGATGCGCGGCCTGGGCATCGTGCAACGCGGGGACGACCTGCTCCGCCAGCGGGCCCGGCCGTTCGACCTGCCCGGGGAGGAACACGTCGCCCGGGACGTGGTCGACCGGCTCACCATGGTCCTGGCCCGGCTCGACGAGTTGCATCCGTTCAGCAAGGGAGTGGGCGTCGCCGCGCCGCAGTTCGGCATCGGCCGCGCGGCGGCCGTGGTGCGGCCCCCCGACCGGTCGGCGGAGCCCGTCTTGCTGCTCAACCCCCGGGTGGTCGACGCCGACCCGGAGACCGACGAGCAGTACGAGGGTTGCCTCTCCTTCTTCGACCACCGGGGTCTGGTGCCCCGGCCGCTGCGCCTGGACGTGGAACACGCCCAGTGGGACGGCAGCCGGATCATCACGTCGTTCGAATTCGGCATGGCCCGGCTGGTCGCACACGAGATCGACCACCTGGAGGGCCGGCTCTACGTCGACCGGATGGCACCCGGCGTGCCGCTGGTGCCGGTGGAGGAGTACCGCGAGACCGGGCGCCCCTGGCGCTACTGACCAGGAAGGGACCGGGGCGCGTGCCCCAGGGGGCAGGGGCACGCGCCCCGGTGTGGGGGGAGGAACGTCTAGAGGTCACCGAAGGTGTCGTAGCGGATGTGCGGCGGCGGCACGTTGTCCGCGGCGAGCACCCGCAGGGTGGACCGGACCATCCGGGCGGCACCGGAGACGTAGCAGTCGTGCGTGGTCCACGGGCCGTATCGGGCCACCACCTCCGGGATCTCGCCCTGCTCGCCGTCGAAGTCCGGATCCTCACTGCACGCCGCGGTGACCGACAACCACGGGTGTACGGCCACCAACTCCTGCAACCCGTCCAGGCCGTACAGGTCGGCCGCCTGCCGGGCACCGTAGAAGACGTGCACCCACCGGGTCCGGTTGAAGGTGGCCAACTCCTCCACCAACGCCTTGATCGGTGCCAACCCGACGCCGCCGGCCACGCAGAGGATGTCCCGTTCCGAGGTGCGGTCCAGGGTCATCGACCCCATCGGCGCCGCCAGGCGGATCAGATCACCCGGCCGTACCCGCCGCACCAGGGCGCCGGACACCCAGCCGGCCCCCGGGGACCGCACGTGGAACTCCAGCACGTTGTCGTCGTTCGGGGCGTTCGCCACCGAGTAGTTACGCCACACCCGGGGGTGGTAGCGCGGCACCTCCAGGCTCACGTACTGCCCCGCCTGCCAGCGCAGCGGATGCTGCAACGCCCGGCAGGTCAGCACGGCGGTGTCCGGGCCGTACCGCTCGTGGGTCAGCACCTCGGCGTGCCAGAACGGCGGGTCGTCGTCGGAGGCGGCGCCGGCCACCATCAGGGCGGCGATCGCCGCGTACGCCTCCCGCCACGCCTGGTCGTACTCCAGGTTCCAGCCGTCGCCGGCGGTGCTGCGCAGCGCGTCCAGCAGTGCGACGCCCATCGTGGCGTAGTGCCCCTCGTCGACGTGGTACTTGCGATGGTCGCGGCCCAGCGCCCGGAGGAACTCGTCGAAGCTCTCCGGGTCGTCGACGGTGTGGATCGCCGTGATGATCGCTTCGAGTAGACGGTCGCCCTGGCCGGTCATCTGCACCGGGAAGAGTTGCCGCAGGGCGGGGTCGAGCAGGAACAGCCGAGCGTAGAAGTGACCGCTCAACCGGACCCGGTCGTCCTCGACCAGGGTCCAACTCTCCTTCAGCAACCGCGCGAGGTTGTCCACGGGCGCTCCTTCTCCAGACGGCATCGGATCGGGCGCCCATAGAATCTCCACGGAGAGTGTCGACCGGTCGCACAGAATGTGCGATCGGCTCATGGTGGCCGGTCGGCCATGTCACGGGTGCGGCCCGTCGGGCAGAGTGGTGCGGTGACCGTTGAGCTGACCCGCCCGGTGTCCCGCCGACTGCTGGGCACCGAGACGCTGCTGGTCCTCGGCCTCTCTCTCGGACAGTCCGCGATCTACGCGGTGGTCTCGATCATCGCGAAGTTGACCGCCGACGGTCCGCTCTCCAAGCAGACCGCCTCGCTGAACACCTCGGCGTCGGCCCGCCCCTGGCTGGACCTCACGTACCAGCTGCTCGGCATCGTGTTCGCGCTGCTGCCGGTGCTGCTCGCCGTACACCTGCTCAGCCGTGACCCCGGCGACCCGGCGCGGACCCTCGGCCTGGACGCCCGACGGCCCGGCCAGGACGTGGCGCGCGGCGCCGGCCTGGCGGCGCTCATCGGCCTACCCGGGCTGGCGTTGTTCTGGGTGGCGGCCCACCTGGGCCTCAACGCCACGCTGGTGCCGGCCGCGCTGCCGGACGTCTGGTGGACGGTTCCGGTGCTGATCCTCGCCGCCGTGCAGAACG
Source organism: Micromonospora sp. NPDC127501 (assembly GCF_040302185.1). NCBI lineage: Bacteria > Bacillati > Actinomycetota > Actinomycetes > Micromonosporales > Micromonosporaceae > Micromonospora > Micromonospora sp. NPDC127501. The sequence goes on from NZ_JBEORJ010000002.1 coordinate 687,718, forward strand.
CCGTGCTGGAAGAGGTGATCGTGGTCGGTTACCTGGTCACCCGGCTACGCCAGCTCCAGTGGCGGCTGGTTGCGATCATCGCGGCCAGCGCGCTGCTGCGCGGCTCGTACCACCTGTACCAGGGCTTCGGCGCGTTCGTCGGCAACGCGATCATGGGCGTCGTGTTCAGCCTCTTCTACCTGCGCACCCGACGGGTGATGCCGCTGATCATCGCGCACACCCTGCTCGACGTGTTCGCCTTCGTCGGCTACGCGCTGCTGCCCCGGGAGTGGTTCGACTGGCTCTGATCCGTCAGCGCCGGTCGGGTCGGTAGACGGCCACCGTTCGGGCCGCGAGCCGGTCGGCCGCCGCCGCGTCACCCAACGCCGCCGCGAGCACCGCCGCGCCCGGCAGCAACCGGGCCACCAGCCGCAACGCCACCCAACCACCGGCCTGCGCCGTGAGCGGCGCGGCCAGCCGCCAGGCCGCCTCCGCCGCCCGCGGCCATGCCCCCTCGACCGGTTCACCCGCCGTCTCGGCGGCGGCCAGAGCCGCTGCCGCGCTCGCCCGATCCGGATGCACCTGGGTCAGCACCAGCAGGTCGACGGCCCGGTCCGGATGCGTCGGATCCTCGCCGTACGCCGCGGCCAGGTGCAGCACCAGCTCCGAATGCGTCCACAGCACCGCCGCCAACTCGGCCAGCGGCGCGAAGAAGCCGGCCAGCGCCGCGGTCGCCCCACCCGCACCCGCCGAGCGGACGAACCGCCGGGTCGCCAACCGGGCCAGGCCGTCCGCCGAGGCGTCCGGATAGCGGGCGCGCAACCCAGCGGCCCACCCGACCGCGTCCGGCCCGAACGTCCGTACCGCAGCCAGGGCCAGCAGCTCCGGTGCGAAGCCAGGGTGGTCGAGCACGCGCGCGGTGACCGCGCGCAGCTCTGATTCCCGGGTACGCCGCAGAGCCGGCCCGGCCTGCCGCACGGCGGGTGTTGCCGGTGCCAACTGCTGCTCGGCGGGTGTCGTCTGCGGCTCGGACGGTGTCGTCTGCTGCCCGGCGGGTGTCTTCTGCCCGGCGGGTGTCGTCTGCTGCGCGGCCACGGGTTCGGGGGCGGGCTCTGTCGGCGTGGTGCTCCTGCGTGGGGTGGCCGCGCGCTTGGTGGCCTTTGCGGCTCTGGCCGGGGCCGCTGGTGTGATGGTGCTCGCCTCTCCGGTGGTGCTCGACGCTGTGGTGGTGCTCGCCGCCTCGGTGGTGCTCGCCGCTTTGGTCGCGTTTGCTGCTTTGGTGGGGTTCGCGGCGCGCTTGCGTGGTGCCGGCGTGGTCGGGGTCACCTCGGCGGGCGTGTCGGCTGCCTTCCGAGCGGCAGTCCTGCGGACGGGGGTGCTCCGGGCCTTCGGTGGTTGTGCGACGCCTGTTGCCGGGCCGGATTGGTCGCCGCCGTCAGGCTGCTCCGCCTCCGCCTCGGTGGTCAGCTCGGTCGGTGCGCGTCGAGGCTGGCGAGGCAGGGGGCGGTCCGGCTCCGGTGGCTGGAAGAGCACCGCCGGGGCAGCCTTCGCCCGTCGAGGGCGCTGGCTCGCCGGGGTGGCTGCCGGCGGTGCCGCCGTCTCCCCGGGCTCCACCGTCTCGGTGGGCTCCTCGGCCACCGTCGGCGGCCTGAAGGTGGCCCGTGGAGAGCGCGGACGCGCTCGTTCAGCAGGCTCTCGACGGGGCGACTCGCTGGGCGGCTGCTCCTGCATATCGATGGAGCGTAGTCCCGATCACGCCGGCGCACAGCGTGGAAACACGGTGGGCGGGCGGGTCGCGTGGGCGTACCCCGGAAGTCGTTTTGCTCCCGGTGGGTGGCGACCTGTATCCTCGGGCGCGGTGGTCTGAGGATCACCAGGGAGACTTCGCCTAGTCTGGTCTATGGCGCCGCACTGCTAATGCGGTTGGGGTCTTAAAGCCCCTCCCGGGTTCGAATCCCGGAGTCTCCGCGCGAAAGCCGGGTGTGTACACTGGCTGAGCACAAGCGCCCGTAGCTCAATGGATAGAGCATCTGACTACGGATCAGAAGGTTAGGGGTTCGAGTCCCTTCGGGCGCACAAGATCATTAGACGTCTGACCTGCGGAAACGCGGTCAGACGTTTTTTGTTGGTCGTGCCGGTTGAATGGCGGGTGTCACCACGCAGTCGTCCTGCAACGTGACCTCGTCGTGGATCCCCTCGTACATGCCGGCCCTGGTCATCTGGGACACCTGGGGCGGCTGGGAATTCAGCTGGGTGTCGCCGGCCCACCCGGGCAATGCGCTCCGTCGTGGCCACCCCCGTCGGTCGTCGTTGTGGCCACTGCATGTGAGACGTCGCCGCCGTCCGCGCCGCCGCCCTCGGCGACCCAGCCGCCAGTGCTCGCAGTGCGCCGCCACCGCGAGACGTGGCGCTCGACGTACCGGAACGTCCGTCACCCGAGACGAGCCGGACCACGCTGGCAACGGTTGGGGCGCGCAACGGCGGCACCACCGTGGCCACCGTCGAGGTCACCCGGGCGGCCTCTGGATCTCGACCGACTGGCATCGGGGCCTTATGACGATCGTCATCGATCCCGGCGTGCGTCTGCCGGTCCGATGCATCACGACTGGCGTGACCCCGTCGGGAAGTCGCATCGATTACTTCACGAGCAAGCTGTCGATCCGCGTGGAGGCGCCAGCCTCTGTACGGTGGAACATGCGCATCGAGATAAACCAGCTGCCGTCCGGTTATCTCCTGGTGGAGTCGCCCGACGACGTCGGCCGACTCCGGAGCGACACTCCGGAGTCGGCCGACGTCGTGTCGGGTCTCGCCGTCAAATCAGTTCAAGAATCTCCAGGTCTGATTCGCAGCGGCCGGGCTGGCGCACGCGAACTGGGCGGCCTGTCCGCCGTTAGCGGTACTTGCCCCCGAGATTCCCAAGCACAGTCCGCTCCCTCGGTTCTGGAGTCGGAACCACGTCTGCGTGCTGTCGGTCCACAGAACCTTCCAGTCCTGGTTGTAACCGGCGCCCGGGGCCGCGATGATCGCCGCAGCTCCGGAGGCGGTGCTGCCACCGTTGATCCCCATGTTCCTGATGGGGTTCGCGGAGTAATTCTGCAGGCTGATCCAGCTGCCATCGTTGATGATGTACCACCGCTGCACGCCGCTGCCAGCGTCTGACTGCTGAACAACCTTGGTTCCGGCGGCAAAGCTTCCGTTTTGCGGCTGCAGCAGTTTGAGGGAGTTCCTGTTCTGCAGTTTGAAAGGGTTGGCAGCGGCGACGAAGTCATCATTCGAAGGTGTCACTCTGGCCTGTGAACCGGCACCTTCGGGTGCCGCAGAGGCGGCGACCGGCATGATTACGGTTGCAATCGCGGTCGCTGCGGTCATGATCGCAGCAGCCATTGCCTTACTGGCCCTGTTGCCCATCGCTGTCTCCCCGTGTTTCGACTCGGTTGCTAAAGCTGTCTGGTCGAGAGACTGCCAGACTTTCAGGTCCCGGTGTGCCCTGGTGGACAAAGAGGACTATGAATGCCTTTCCCCTGATCGGCGGCTGCTTCTGCCGCGGGTCGACGATCCGCAGGTCAGCTACCGTCGATCAGGACGCATAGACGGTCGTGAGGCTTGTGTCACGCTCGAAGCGCGACAGGGCGGCCAGTTCGCGGCGCAGGGCGGCGACATGGGCCCAACCGCAAGCCGAGGCACCGGCCTGCACGGACTGTCCTCCTGGGCTGACCGTTGCCGGCGGCGACCGCCAGGGCCAAGTGGCGAGCGGGGGCCGCCGAGGTGGGCACGCACGGTCCGGCCGAGCAGAGCTGGTCTGTTCGGCCGGACCGGACAAGCGGGCTCGACTAGAAGGTGGTGAAGGACCACGTCTGGTTAATCGCGTTGGCGCAGGTGTAGATGGCGGCCCTCGCGCCGGCGGCGGTGCTGGCGCCGTCGATTCCCAGGCACATCGAGGTGTTCTTGCGGTTCTTGAGGTAGAAGAACGTGCCGTCGATTGACGAGACGAGCCAGTCTTGGTCGAAACTGCCGGAGGGGTTGACGATCACCGCAGAGGTGTTGGAGGCAGTACTGGCGCCCGAGGTTCCCAAGTTCCGGACCACGCCATAATTCTGGAGAGTGACGTAGCCGGAGTCGTTAACGAGAACCCAGCCCTGAAGGCTGCTCGAGCTGGCGTTCTGCTGGCGGACGGCGGCGTTGTTGGCGGTACTGCTGGCCTGCAGGTACTTGGACGACTTCTTGTTCCTCACCGCAAATGGAGCTGCGGCCAGTGTTTTCGACGGGGACAGGACCGTCGAGATTGGTAGCGGGGCCTTGTCATCGGCCTTTGCTTGCGCGGCTGCCGGGCTGACGGCAACCGCCAGCGCTGCGGTCACAGCCGCCGAAACTGCTGCCCTGATTACTCTGTTACGCACAGTTACTCCTCCCCGTGTTTACTCGGCTGCTCCGAGTAATCGTCTGGCAGCGAGAGTGTCAGACGGGCTGCGTTCGCGCAATAGGCGTCGATAAATGCCCTGACGGTGATCATGAAATCGCTGGGCTTGGCCGCGACCGCCGGATTCGATGGAGGTGCGCACGGAGTTCTATCCGGTGCAGCGATTGGCCGAGTGCAGGCCGAGATCGCTGCAAAACGGCTCGCTCGTGAAGGACTGACCCACCGCTGTCGAACGCACCTGTTTCTCCGATCAGGACGGTCGGACGGAACCGGCGGCCGGTCGGCCCAAGCGGCATCCGGTCCCGCCACAGGTCCGATCTTCGTGACCGAACCTGTGCGGGACCGGATGGTGCTCCGATGCCTCTTTGCTACCCGAGTGCCGGGGCGAACGGATGATCAGCCGAAGCAGTTGGGCACCGGCGGTGAGCTGGTGTGCAGTTCGTGGGCCGGTTGCCGCTGATCACCGTCTTCTTCCACGGTGACCTGGCCGCCGTCGTTGAAGATCCCGCCTTGCCCTGCCGGAGGTGGAAGACGCCGCGGCACGACGGCGAGTGGTAGCCGGCGACGCTCGAGGCAGGGCGCGGCCGCTGCGCCGGCCAGGTCGCCCGGGTTGCTGGCGCTTGACGTGGGCCAGATCAGCGACAAGAATTTACAGGAATCGCTGTTAGCGTTAACAATCCGTCCCAGTGCTGCGACGGCATCGTCATGCCGATGTCGCGGCGGTCGCGACGGCCTGACTCCTCGGTCAGCACTACCACTGCAGGGGAGAGATCTATGCGAACTAGGGCAAGATGGCTCGCGGCGACAGCGGCACTCGGTGTTGTCCTCGCCGGGGTACTGACTCCGACCGGTCCGGCCAACGCGGAATCCAACGGCGGGGTGCGGGTGATGCCTCTCGGCGACTCCATCACCGAGGGCACCCAGGTGCCGGGCGGGTACCGCATCGGGCTCTGGCAGCGGCTCGTCAATGGTCGGTACACAGTGGACTTCGTGGGTTCGCAGTTCAACGGGCCCGCCAGCCTGGGTGACCACGACCACCAGGGACATCCCGGCTGGCGCATCGACCAGATCGACGCGAACATCGTCGGCTGGCTGAACACCCAACGGCCGCAGACCGTTCTGCTGCACATCGGGACCAACGACATCCTGCAGAACTACAACGTGAGCACCGCGCCGAACCGGCTCTCCACCCTGATCGACCGGATCACCACCACGGCTCCCACCGCAGAGGTGTTCGTCGCGCAGATCATCCCGCTCTCCAACAGCAACCAGAATGCGGCCGCCCGCACCTTCAACGCGGCGATCCCCGGCATCGTGCAGAGCAAGGTGAACGCCGGCAAGCGGGTACACCTGGTCGACATGCACAGCGCACTCACCACCGCAGACCTGATCGACGGCGTCCACCCCACGTCCGGCGGTTACGACAAGATGGCTGCCCGGTGGTACAGCGCGCTGCAGTCGGTGCCCGGCAGCATCGGCGAACCGGGCAGCGGCGGCGGGCAGACCACTGCGATCGTGGGTACCCTGTCCGGTCGCTGCGTCGACGTCCCCGGCTCTTCCACCACCAACGGCACCCAGGTGCAGTTGTGGGACTGTCACGGCCGCACCAACCAGCAGTGGACCTACACGAGCGGCAAGACGCTGACCGTGTACGGCAACAAGTGCCTCGACGCCGCCGGCTATGGCACCTCCCCGGGCACCCTGGTCACCATCTACGACTGCCACGGCGGAACGAACCAGCAGTGGAACGTCAACGCCAACGGCACCATCACCGGGGTGCAGTCCGGCCTCTGCCTGGACCCGTACAACGTGGGCACGGGCAACGGGACGAAGCTCGTCCTCTGGACCTGCACCGGTCAGGCCAACCAGCAGTGGAGCCGCCGATAGCTCGTCCGGACGCGGCGGGTGGTCGGATCGCAGGTGATCCGACCACCGTCGTCGCCTGCCCACTCTCCGGACGGCATCGACGGGATCCCCGTCAAGGCCGGGTTCACCGGCGCCGCCCGCAAGCCGCCGGCAATGGGCAGCCGTCGATGTTAACGCGCTCGCGAGGCCTCCTCAAGGGCCCGGCCGAAGCCCTCACCGCGAATCTGGGGCGATGCCTGCGGGAATGCGGTTCAAGGCGTTTCGCCCCAAGATCCGCAGCGTGGCAGCGGCAGATGTTCCCAGCACATTACGTCTTGACGAACGGCATGTTATCGCTCACAGTCGATGCCTAAGGACGACGACACCTCGGCTTTCCGGGCAAGCCCTGCTTCGTCGATCTCGAATCAGGCGTGCGCCACTGCGCGCCGGCGTCTTGTTAACGCTAACTCTCTGACGCCTGTGCGCTCGGCCACGCGTCGCGGTACGCCCACCCTTGGGTAGGCCGTTCGGCTCTTGGTCACTGGAGGAGGATCATGTCTACCCTCGATAGGTCTCCATCGATCGCAACGCCGTCGCGGCGGCGTTGGTGGTTGCCCCGCATCCTCGCCGCCAGCGCGGCGGCGTTGATGGTCGGTGGCGCTGCCGTAGCGGTGGTGTCGTCTCCCGCCGCCGCGGCGTCGGTCGACACGAACGCGTGGTACGTGTTGGTCAACCGCAACAGCGGCAAGGCCCTGGACGTCTACAACCTGGCCACGAATGACGGTGCCCGGATCACCCAGTGGGCCCGCAACAACGGCAACCAGCAGCAGTGGCAGTTCGTCGACTCCGGTGGTGGCTACTACCGGGTGAAGTCGCGGCTGTCCGGCAAGGTGCTGGACGTCTCGGGCTTCTCGACCGCCAACGGCGGCAGCATCGTGCAGTGGAGTGACCTCAACGGCACCAATCAGCAGTTCCGGCTGGCCGACTCGGACAGCGGCTACGTCCGGTTGATCAACCGGAACAGCAACAAGGTGATGGAGGTGCAGGGCGCCTCGACCGCCGACGGCGGCAACATCGTGCAGTACGACGACTGGAACGGCGCCAACCAGCAGTGGCAGTTCGTTCGCGTCGACGGAACCACGCCGCCGACGACGACTCCGCCGCCGGGCGGCACGTGCGACCTTCCGTCGACGTACCGGTGGTCCTCCACCGGGGTGTTGGCGAACCCGAAGTCGGGTTGGGTGTCGCTGAAGGACTTCACCGTCGCCCCCTACAACGGCCAGCAACTGGTCTACGCCACCACGCACGACTTCGGGTCCAGCTGGGGTTCGATGAACTTCAGCCTCTTCACGAACTACTCGCAGATGGCATCGGCCACCCAGACCGGAATGAACTCCGGCACCGTCGCGCCGTCGCTGTTCTACTTCGCGCCGAAGAACATCTGGGTGTTGGCCTACCAGTGGGGTGGCACGGCGTTCTCCTACCGGACCTCGACCAACCCCACCAACCCGAACGGCTGGTCCGCAGCGCAGCCGCTGTTCACCGGAAGCATCACCGGCTCCGGTACCGGCCCGATCGATCAGGCTCTCATCGGTGACGGTACGAACATGTACCTGTTCTTCGCGGGTGACAACGGCAAGATCTACCGGGCCAGCATGCCGATCGGGAACTTCCCGGGCAACTTCGGCAGCAGCTACACGACCATCATGAGCGACACCACGAACAACCTGTTCGAGGCCCCGCAGGTCTACAAGCTGCAGGGTCTGAACAAGTACCTCATGATCGTCGAGGCGATCGGCTCGACGGGCCGCTACTTCCGTTCGTTCACGGCGACCAGCCTGAACGGTTCGTGGACGCCGCAGGCCGCGTCCCAGAGCAACCCGTTCGCGGGCAAGGTCAACAGCGGCGCGACCTGGACCAACGACATCAGCCACGGTGAGCTGCTGCGTACCAACGCCGACCAGACGATGACCGTCGACGCCTGCAACCTGCAACTGCTCTACCAGGGGCGTTCCCCCAGCTCCGACGGCGTCGACTACGGCCTGCTGCCGTACCGGCCGGGTCTGCTGACCCTGCAGCGCTGACTCTGTCTGATCAAGTTCGACTGACCCGGAACGGGCGGGCTCGGCGTCACGCCGAGCCCGCCCGGCTCATGTCAACGCTGCGATCGGCCCAGGCTCACCGGATCGGCATGCCGGTGACACAGGTCAGCACCTGGCCCCGACCACGGGTGGCGCTCGATGTGGCGGTGGCGAAACCGTGGGTTTCCAGCAGTACTTCGGTCGCGGTGAGGTTCGCGGTGGCGTGCGCTTCGGTGGGTCGCTCGCCGAAGACGTAGAGCCGTCCGTCCGGCGCCAGCAGGCTGCGCATCCGAGCGATCTGCTGCGCCGCGTCGCCCAACCAGAAGAGGCTGACGTTCACCGCGAAGATCTTGGTGAAGTGGCCGGTCGGAAGGTCGGCCGACTCGAACCCCGTTCGCCGGATCTCAGCTCTGCCGGCGTCGATGTGGCTCAGGTTCCGTTCGGTCGCGAGCCGCACCATCGTCGCGGCACTGTCGATGGCGACGATCCGACCGGTGGTGAGTTGACCGGCGACCAGGGAGACGGCGACTCCCCGACCGCAGCCGATCTCCAGCACCTGGTCGTCGGGCGCGACAGACATGATCTGCACCGCCCAGCGCTGCCGATGGGCGGGCGTTGCCCGAATCGGTTCGTTCGGCGCGGGCGTCGTGCCAGCGCTGGACGAACCCGGATCGCGGCTCGAAAGAGTGGACCTCACGACGTCACTCGCCGGTGCCTTCTCTGCTCACACCCCTGATTCCACCCTCTCAGCGGAGTCGGTGCACCGTGTCCTCGGTCACCGCGCCGGATCGACAGACGCGGCAGCCATCAGTGCACGGGCAACGGGGTGACGTCCCCGAGGGCGTCCGTCGGGGCCGGGACGTCCTTCGGGGCTCCGGCGTTCACCATTGCCACCGAGACCAGGGCCGCTGCGACCACGAATCCGACGGCGACCCAGTACGCGACCGAGTAGCCGCACATCAGCGCCTCGTTCCGCTCCTGGGCTCGCGCCGCCGGACCACCGTGCGAGACCAGGTAGGTGGCGGCCGTAGTTGAGCGATGAGATGAACACCAGGGCCTCCCACCGCTGGGACTCTCGGGCCGCGCGACCTGTGAGCATGACTGTTCCTTGAGAGTGGTTTGTGGGCATTCGGATTCGCCCAACGCCAACGAATTTATGGAACGATCACCAAAGAACGCTTCGACAGCTACAGCGTCACCACGGGTGATTGCGGCAGCCGAATCAGCGTATTTATGCGCTATATCCGGCCGGTCAAGGCGATGTCGCACCTGCGGGAGAGCGCCGCTTGTGAGTGGCATTACTTTGGCGATCGTTCCAGAAAAGGCTAGCGTTCCGTCTCACCAAGAGCCCTGCGGGCCCCGTGGCGGCTCACCAGTCGAAGTGGATGTGAGACGAGATGTCTGGACGGTTGGAAGCAAAGGTGCTGGTCGTGACCGGCGGCACGCAGGGCATGGGCCTGGCGTTCGCCCAGCGGGCGGCAGCGGAAGGGGCCCGCGTCGTCATCGGCGCCCGGGACAAGGACCGGGGCGAGGAGGCCGCCGCGCAGATCAGGAACGTGGGCGGCAGTGCCCTCTTCGTGCCCACCGACGTGACGGTCGAGGAGGACATGGCGCGGCTCGTCGACGCCGCGGTGACGGAGTACGGGCGGCTGGACGGCGCGTTCAACAACGCCGGCGGTGGCCCGATGGCCAGCGTGCGCGAGACCGACAGCGACAACTGGCACCGGTCGCTCGCCCTCAACCTGACGAGCGTCTTCTACGGCCTCAAGTACGAGCTCCCGGCGATCATCGCCTCCGGCGGTGGCGCGATCGTCAACAACGCCTCGGTCTCCGGCGTGAAGGGCGACGGGACCCAGGCCGCCTACAACGCGGCGAAGCACGGGGTCATCGGTCTGACGCGCTCGGCGGCACTTGACGTGGCGCGCTCCGGTGTACGGGTCAATGCCCTGGTCACCGGCCTGATCGACACCCCGCTCTGGCAGGGCGTGGTCAGCCAGGCTCCGGAGATCGCGGAGCGCTACCTGTCGGCGCAGCCGACCGGACGAGCCGGGACCTCCGACGAGGTCGCCGCGCTCACCGCGTTCCTGCTCAGCGACGAGGCCACATTCATCAGCGGCGCCTCCATTGCCATCGACGGTGCCCTCACCGCCTGAAGCACCGATACACCGATACACCGAGGCACCGAGGCACCTCGGCACCGGAGTCCGGTCCGGGGCGGCGGCTCCAGCAGCCGCCCCGGACCGGGTAGTGCGTCAGGCGATCCGATAGGCCCGCTGGATCGTCTGCGTGACCGTGTTGCCGGCGGTGTCGGTGGCGGTCAGTCGCAGCGAGACGAATCCGGCCCGTCGTGGATGACTGATCAGCGCGACGTTCCGGATCACCGGCAAGGCGACCCAGGTCCGGCCGTCGTCGAACGACGCGGACACGGCGAGCGTCCGGTTGGGCGCGGCCTTCGACCCGGCCTGTCGGTCCAGCGCCACCGGGATCGTCATGATCCGGCCGGCCCGCGCCGTGTTGGTGTCGTCGAGCACGGGCGTCGGGCGAGCCGTGGTCAGAGGCAACCGCTCCGGCGACGTGGTGTGCGCCGAGGTGAAGGTCCAGGCCACCGAGACCGACGTCGACAGGGTGTCCGGTGCGCCTCGGGTGGCGGTCGCCTCCAGTCGGTAGGTGGCCTTCCCGGCGGGCACCGTGAAGTCGGCCCACGGGCTGTCCGAGGTGCCGATCTCCTTACCGTCGCGCAGCAGCCGGAACCGCACCGGCTGGTCGTCGCGGCTCGCGGGGCGACCGGTCGCGTCGCCGAACAGGGGCACCGACGCGATCGAGATGGTGTCGCCGTCGCGGCCCGCGTACCCCAGGGGTGACAGGGTCGGTGCCTGGGTCACGGTGGGCCCGAAGGGCGCCGCGTTCCAGGTCTGGGTGTACGCACGCCCCGACCTGAAGGTGGAATCCTGCGTCGTGAGGTTGTCCCCCTCGACGAACGTGGACGTCCAGACGATGCCGCCGTCTGTGTTGTAGTACTCGGTGCCCTTGAACGGCAGGTCGACAGGTGTGTTCGACCCGATCGGGCCCGCGCCTCCGGGCGCCGACGCGCGGTGGAACCGGGTGGCCGTCGCCGCCGTGGACTGGCTGCGGTAGGTCGTCTTGACAGTGGCCAGGTTCTTCGGCGACAGCTTCCTGGTCAGGCCGGTGAACATGTCGCCCTTGCCGACGTACGCCAGGTCGTAGGTGTAGGGGCTGTTGCGGAAGGTGCCGTCCCTGCCCGGCCGGGCGAGCCCGACGCCCAGCGTGGCGGTGAACTCGGGTGCCGCGACGGCGGGCCCGAGCCGGCCGAAGAAGACGTCCGTGACTGACACTCCGCTGAGTTGGACACCCGGGTAGCGCAGGCCGTCGTCCCAGTTGGCGCTCACGTTGATCGAGATCGGCGCGGCGTCGTGCTGCGGCACTGTCAACGCGACCGGCTTGGCGTTGCGGGCGTCGACCGCCTCGGTCACCGGGCCGCGTACGTCCAGTACCGGCTGCGCGAGCAGGGTCGACACGGCACCCTCGTGGATGGTGCTGTACAACGCGTACCGACCCTTGGGCAGCCGCAGGACGCCGCCGCCCGGTGTCGCGGGGAGGGTGCTGAACTCGCCGGTGGTCAGGTTCGCCGCCACTGTCGTGTACTCGGTGGCCGGCTTGCCGTCGCGTCCGGTGTGGTCGAGCCGTACGTCGTAGCTCTCGATCTCACGGTTCAACACGAAGGGCGTCCGAACCCGCAGGTCGGCGGCGCCGGTCGCGGTCAGCGCGCCCTGGTAGACGCCGTCCGGGGCGTCCACCCGGGTGTCCACAGTGATCGTCGCCTCGGCGCGGCCACCGGCCGGCACCACCAGCGTGGCTGGGCTGACGGTGAGCATGCCCGCCGGGGCCGGAGCGATGGCCAGCGTCAGGGTGACCGGCGCGGTGCCCGTGTTGCGGTAGCCGACGACCTGGGTGATCGGGCTGTCGTCGGCGTGCGGCCAGCGCTGCACCGGAAAGTCGATGGCGGCGATGTCGGTGGCGACCGGCTGGGCGACCGCGCGGGCGATGTCCACCCGGCCGGCGCCCTGCTCGTAGATGGTGTCCTCGCCGGTCGGCTTGGCCGAGTCCATCAGGGCGGCCTTGAGCTGCGGGCCGGTCCAGTCCGGGTGTTGCCCGGCGAGAATCGCGGCGGTGCCGGCCACGTGCGGGGTCGCCATCGACGTACCCGACATGGTGGCGTAGTCGCCGCCGGGGGCGGCGGCCACGATGTCGACGCCCGGCGCGCTGATCTCGGGCTTGATGTGGTTGTCGCCGATGCGCGGGCCCCGGCTGGAGAAGTAGGCCCGCTGGTCGTCGGCGTCCACCGCGGCGACGGCGAGAGCGTCGTCGGCGGAGGCAGGCGAGGAGACCGACTTCGGTTTCCCCTCGTTGCCGGCGGCGACCACGAAGAGGGTGCCGTACCGGTGGCTCAGCTCCTGGACCGCGGTCTCCAGCGGGTCGAGGCCGGGTGCGTCGTCGCCGCCCACGCTCAGGTTGACCACCCGGGCCTGCGGCGCGAGCCACTGCATGCCGGTGATGATGTCCGAGTCCTGGCATTCGGTGGTGGCGCAGACCTTGCCGACGAGCAGCTTCGCCCCCGGCGCGACCCCGCGATACCTGCCGCCGGAGGCCGCACCGCTGCCGACGATCGTCGATGCCACGTGGGTGCCGTGGCCGACCGAGTCGCCGGGGTCGTTGCCGCCGGTGAAGTCCCGGACCTCGGTGAGGTGGCCGGCGAAGTCGGGGTGGCCGGCGTCGATCCCGGTGTCCAGCACGCCGACGGTGACGCCGGTGCCGTCGAAGCCGGCCTGCCACGCCGCCGGGGCACCGATCTGCGGCACGCTGCGATCGAGGGAGACGGTGCGCTTGCCGTCCAGCCAGATGTGGGTGATCCCCGCGGCGAGGGTGCGCGCGGACGTCGTACCTCGGGTCAGCGACGCCCAGAGCGTCACCCGGTCGTCCCGGTCCGCCCGGACCGCGAGCGCGTGCGCGGCCGGGAGATCGGCCCGCACCCGCCCGGCACCCCCGGTGGTCGCGGTCCGCGCCCGCGCCGCCATGTTCTCGGGGTACGCGACCAGCAGCGGCAACTCGGCTGTCCGGTCGTCGTAGCCGAACTCGCCGAGCGTGCTGAGGTCGAACAGGCGTCGGTCCAGCCGCCCGTCCCGCACCAGCGGCATCGCGTCCACCGGGATGACGTACTGGTGACCGTCCTCCTGGCTGCTCACGAACCGCATGCCGGCCCGACCCGGCCCGCGCTGGATCTGTGGGCGCCCGGCCGCGTCCAGCGAGACCCGGTCGCCGGTGATCAGGGTGAAGGTTCCGTGGCTGCCGGGGGCCGTGGCTGTCGGCTTCTCCTGCGCGTTCGCCGGTGGGGCGATCAGGCCCGCCGCAACCAGCGCGGTCGCGAGTACGCCGGCTGTCAGGGCGCGTCGTTGCCGTCGTCGCACATCGTCCTCTCCGCCACGGGCGTCTCCCGGGTCGGCACGATGACGCCTGACCAGGTCGTCAGGTTGATCACACTGGTGTGACAGAGAGCACAATCGCGGCCCGCGCCGACGTGACCGGTCCACCCTTGCGAGTTCCATGCGGCGGTGACCAGGGGACGAGGCATGGGAGGGCACCGGTCGGATGCGTGACGCCGAAGAGTTCGATGCCCTCTACGCGGCCTGTGCGGGTCGGGTCGTGGGTCATGTGTACGCGCTCACCGGCAACCGCGCCGAGGCGGAGGACGCCGTCGCCGAGGCGTTCATGCGGGCCTGGCAGCGATGGGCGACGGTTCGGGAGACGGACAGTCCGGAGGCGTGGGTCCGCCGGGTGGCCTCCCGGATCGCGGTGAGCAGCTGGCGCAAGGCGTTCAACCGGGTACGTGCGCACCGCCGGGCCGCTGTCGACCAGGGCGTGCCCGGACTGAACGAGGACCACGTCGCGCTGTTGCAGGCGCTGCAACGGTTGAGCGCCAACGAGCGGCGGGCGGTTGTGCTGCACCATCTCAACGACCTCAGCGTCGCGGAGGTGGCAGCCGAGATGCAGGCCCCCGTCGGAACCGTGAAGACGTACCTCGCCCGTGGTCGGAGAGCGATGGCCGGGTTGCTGACCGATGCGCATCAGGAGGAGACCTCCCATGGCTGATCCGCGCGACGATCTCACCGCGATCGTGGACGAGGTTCGGCGAGTCGCCACGCTGCCGGGAGCGCAGACGTTGCGGCACCGCAGCGACCGGCGTCGGCGGCGTCGGACGGCCGTCGGCGCAGCGGGGCTGGCCGTGGTGGCCCTCGCCGCCGGCGCCGCCCTGGTGCAGGTGCGGAACAACGTCGGGACGCCCGGTGTCGGTCCGGCCACCCAGGTCGCACCGCCAGTGGTCCCGTCCGCGACCGCCTCGGCGGGACCGCAGGAGATCCTCGGCGGCCGGCGGCAGGTCCAGATCGTGCTGCCCGGCATGCGCGGGGCCACGTTGGCGATCGACCGCGACGGCGATCAGGTGCGGGCCACCACCGAACAGGGCATCGACGGTCGGGCGCTGTGGGTGCTGCGCCCCGAGGGCGACAGGTACCGGATCGTCCTGGCGTCCGGTGCCGACGCGATCTGCATGACCGTCGTGCACGACGCCGCGCCGGGCAGCGTACGCGGCCGGGCGTGTGAGGCCGCCGCCTCGACGCAGCTCTTCCGGATCGATCAGGTGCCTGACGGCGGCTACTCGATCTTCCAGGGCAAGCGTTACGTCCAGGTGGTCGACGGCACCAACGCCCTGGTTCCCGACCTGCCCGAGGGCCTGACCACCACGTACGAGTTCCTGGACCGCGGGCCGAGGTGAGCGGGCTCGACAGCGGGCCACCATCGTGCCGTCGGTGCTCGGCGCGGACGTGATGCCGGCCGTCGAGCCGGACGCTGGCGTCGAAAGGTTTCGACGCGGGGAGCCCGAAACTTTCGGAAAAACATTGACATCCCGCGATGGGTCGACTCAGGCTTGACGTGGCTGGCAATCGTGATCATCGATCTCGCTTCGTCCCTTCCTGTAACCACCACCTCGGAAGGAGACCTCTAGTGACCATCCCCTCGGGCCGTTCCAGGACCCGGTTCCCGGTCGTCGTGCTGGCGCTGGCAGCGCTCACGGTCGCCGGATCGGTATCGGTAGTGACACGAACGACGAACGCTCAAGCCGCCGTAGGCACGCTGGCCGCGGCAGTGGAGGACGAGGGCGCCGACTGCGCCGTGCCCGGTCTGCCTGACCTGGGCTCGCTGCCCACCAACGCCAAGCTTCCCGATCCCTTCAAGAAGCTGAACGGGACGACCATCACCGCCAGGTCCGACTGGCGCTGCCGGCGGGCGGAGATCAAGGAGCTTGCCGAGAAGTTCGTCTTCGGTGAGAAGCCCGCCAAGCCCGCGACGGTCACGGGGACGGTGTCCAACAGCAGCATCAGCGTCAACGTGGCACACAACGGCAGGAGCTCCACCTTCTCGGCGCGGGTCGAGCTGCCGAGCGGCACCGGTCCGTTCCCGGCCGTCGTGGTCGTCGGCGGGTTCGGCGCGGACACGGCCACCATCAAGGCCGCCGGCGCTGCCGTGATCAGTTACGACCCACTGGCGGTCGGCCGCGAGGGCACTCCCCGGAACAACAAGCAGGGCGCGTTCTACAGCATCTACGGCTCATCGAGCAGTACCGGACTGCTCGCCGCCTGGGGGTGGGGCGTCAGTCGGATCATCGACGTCATCGAGCAGTCCGACGGCAGGATCCTCAAGGCGGACGCGATGGGCGTCACCGGTTGCTCCCGTTACGGCAAGGGCGCCTTCGCGATCGGTGTGTTCGACCAGCGCATCGCCCTGACCATGCCGATCGAATCGGGCAGCGCGGGTGTCCCCATCTTCCGGGGCATCCCGGGTGAGGGCGCGCAGAGCCTGAGCAGCGCGTACGGGGAGCAACCCTGGCTGGGTGACGCGTTCGGCTCCTTCACCGGCAGCCCGAACCGGCTCCCGGTGGACACCCACGAGATGGTCGCCATGGTGGCACCGCGCGGACTGTTCATCATGGACAACCCGCACATCGCCAACCTCGGCCCCCGGTCGGCGAGCGTCGCGGCCCTGGGCGGCGCCGAGGTCTACAAGGCGCTCGGCGCCGGCGACAACATCACCTACTGGTCCGACGTGCAGGACGGCAGCCACTGCGCCAACCGCCCCGAGTGGCGTACCCCGTTGCAGAACAACATCCGCAAGTTCCTGCTGAAGACGGGCAACGAGCCGGGCGTGATCCGGATTTCCAGCAGGGCGCTCGGCCGGTTGGCCGACTGGCGGGACTGGTCGACCCCGGTCCTGGCGGACGGTCCGACCACGCCGCCCCCAACCACGCCGCCTCCGACGACGCCGCCCCCGACCACGCCGCCCCCAACCACGCCGCCTCCGACCGGTGGTGGCTGTGCGGCGACGGTGTCGGTCAACCAGTGGACGGGCGGTTTCGTCGCCACGGTGCGGGTGACCGCCGGCACCGCGCCGGTCAACGGTTGGACGGTCACCATGACTCTGCCGTCGGGTGCCAGCATCACCAGCGTCTGGAGCGCCAACCGGAGCGGCAGCAGCGGGACCGTTCAGTTCACCAATGTCGCCTACAACGGCGCCATCGCGGCCGGGCAGTCGACCGAGTTCGGTTACCAGGGCAGCGGCGCCGGTGCGGGGATGACTCCCACCTGTTCCGCCGGGTGACCCGCAGGCCCGGTGCGGAGGTGCACAGCCTCCGCGCCGGGTCGCGCGGCTCTGAGGCGTAGCCCGAGCGTCAGAGCCAGACCACGAGCCCGGTCAGGTCGTTGAGGACGGCGGCCACGCCCGCCCGGATGGCCGCCGCGCACCGGTCCGCGGTGAACGAGTTCGGGTCGTACGTCGAGGACATCCCGAGCCCCTCGCCACGGAACGATGCGCCGTCCCAGTCGACCGCTGTGACGTTGTGGGTGGGCTCGGCGAGTTCCGCGCCGACCACGAGGAACTTCTCGTCCAGGTGGTTCGGGGTGACCAGCGCGAGCCCGTCGATGAGGTCGTTGCCCGCGCTGACGATGAGGTCCGGGCCCATCTCCATCGCCTTGGCGATGCTGGGAACGGTGTCGTGCGCAGTGCCGACGACGATCGTCCTCAGGTCGACGTGCTCGTCGTCGGCCCACTCCTTCACCGCCGTCACGAGGGCCTTGGTCGGGTTGTCCGCACCGCTGGTCAACAGGACGACCCGGTAGTCCTTCGGCGGGTGGACGTCGGCCCACGAGCCGGGCCGCGGGGTGATGGTCGCCTCCGGCGCGGGCTTCGTGGAGGGGTCGACGAACCCCGGGCCGAGGGTGCCGATGGCGCTGGGCGCCGGACGTGGCTCGGACCAGTCGTCGCTGGAGTTGCAGGCGGTTACCAGCGCGGCGGTCGCGGCCAGCATGGCAACGGCCCGAAGCGGGGGGCGCAAGGTGATCGTCCTCCGGGTGGTGGCGGAAAGTGCGCGTACTTCTTCGTATTCCTATCTCAACTCCGGTCACCGTTAATCGGTGGACGGTCGTTCGGGGAAGTTGTTCTCCGGCGGTTCGTCGGTGCGCGGGTTGGTGTTCACCCACGGCATGCAACGTGCACTGGCCAACCGAGGGAGTCGAATGTCAGGCCGCATCCGCCGTACCGTTATCGTCGCCGCTGTCGGTTTCGCCGCAGCGGTGGTTCCGTTTCTGGGAGCCGAACCGGCGTCCGCGCACGGCTTTTCGTCGACCGTGTACGCGAAAATTGCGGCGGGAGATGAGGGTCACATTCGAACCGGGGTGGAGCTCGAATACGACCTCCTCGTGGTGTCCGCTGCGGATGCCGGCGACGACGACCCGCTCTTCCAGGCGGGAACCGCCGCGTTCGAGGCGGGCGACACCGCGGCCCAGGCCGCTGCCCTGAAGGATCACGAGTCGGCGGTTCTCGGGTACGTCTCCGACCGGTTCTCGGTGAGTTCCCGGGGTACGGCCTGCCGGCCGACCCAGGTGGGTGACGCGACGATCGGCGAGCGCGAGGGCGTGCCGTACGCGGATCTGCTGCTCGACTGGACCTGCCCGGAGCGGGTCGACGAGCACGTGGTGCGCAGCGGCCTCTTCCCGGATGGCGAGGGCTACGTCAAGGGCACGAAGACGATCGTCACCTACGAGATCGACGGCCGTTCGGGCAGCGCGGCGCTCGACGCTGCCAACCCGTCCTTCTCGACCGCGCAGGCCTGGTACGAACGGTTCGGCGAGTTCTTCCTCCTGGGCGCCGAGCACCTGCTGACCGGGATCGACCACATCCTCTTCCTGCTGGCGCTCATCGCGGGGTCTCGGCGGCTTCGGGAGATCGTGCTCGCGGCCACCAGCTTCACAGTGGCGCATTCGGTGACGTTCATGCTGGCCGCGCTCGGCCTGGTCGAGGTGCCGGGGGCGGTCGTCGAGCCCGTCATCGCGTTGTCGATCGCCGTCGTCGCCGGCTGGCACCTGTGGGGGATCTGGCGACGTGGTGAGCACGCGGCCGAGCTGGAGACGGCCGGGCGCGGCCACTTCAGCCTGGATCGGGCCGGCTGGATCCGCCTCGGCGTGGTGTTCTGCTTCGGCCTCGTGCACGGCCTGGGCTTCGCGGGCGCGCTGGGTATCGACGAGGCGTGGTCGTGGACCCTGCTGTGGTCGCTGCTGGTGTTCAACGTCGGCATCGAGGTCGTTCAGTTGACGATTATCGCTGTCGTCTTCCCGTTGCTGTTCGTGCTGCGCCGTCGTGCGCCGAAAGCCGGGCTCTGGGCGACCGGGGCTGTTTCCGCAGGCGTGTCCATTATGGGGTTGATCTGGTTTGTGCAGCGCGTTTCTGGATCATGAGTAGGGCTAAGTAGTTCGTGAAGTGCAGTCGTTCGCAAGATCACGTTCATGGCTGGTTCACCGGGCGGCGAAAACGTGGAATTGCTTCCCCAGCGTCGGGTGAAGGCACAATCCATTTCTCTATTTGAAAAGGGAACAATGTCGATGACATTGAGCACCTCGACACGGGCCTCGGCGCTCGTGCGGCGGCGCCTGGTCGCCGGGGTCGCAGCCGGTTTCCTCGGTCTGGGCGCGGCCCTCGGTAGTGGCCTGATGGCCACCGCGAGCGCGGCCGAGTCCACCACGATCACCGGTGTGGTCCTCGGCGTCGGCGCCAACGAGACCCAGCGCATCGTGAGCTGGTACTCCTCCGCCGACACCGCGCAGAAGATCCAGCTCGTCCCGACCGCCGAGATCGTCAACGGCGAGTTCCCGGCCGGCGCGGTCAGCTTCGACGCCGTCGGTGCGGCGAACACCTCCACCACCGGCTTCAACCGGCACGCCACGATCAGCAACCTGCGCGAGAACACCGCGTACTCGTACCGGGTCGGCGCCGAGGGCAGCTGGTCCCCGGCGTACGCCTTCAAGACGCAGGACTTCGAGGGCGACTACGACTTCCTGTTCTTCGGCGACCCGCAGATCGGCTCCTCCGGTGACCGGCTGAAGGACCAGGCCGGCTGGGAGGACACCCTGAAGGTCGCCACCGCGGCCAACCCGAACGCCGAGCTGTTGGTCTCCGCCGGCGACCACGTGGAGAGCGCCAACGACGAGGGCCAGTGGACCTCGTTCCTGGCCCCCGACCAGCTGCGTCAGATCCCCCTCGTCGCCACCATCGGTAACCACGACGTCGGCGGCAAGTCGTACGAGCAGCACCACTTCACCCCGAACACCGACCGCTCGGCCCAGTACTACAACGGGGACCAGGCGACCCGGTCCGGCGGCGACTACTGGTTCATCCACAAGGATGTGCTGTTCATCGACCTGAACAGCAACAGCTACGCCAACCCGGCGGACGGCTCCGCCGGTGGCGACGCGGCGCACGTCGCGTACGTCACCGACGTCATCAACAAGCACGGCTCCGAGGCCAAGTGGAAGGTGCTGGTCTACCACCACTCCATCTACTCGCCGGCCAGCCACGCGACCGACACCGACAACAAGCAGCGGCGGGAAGACTTCACCACCGCGTTCTCCAACCTCGGCGTCGACATGGTGCTCCAGGGTCACGACCACAGCTACTCGCGCAGCTACTCCATCAAGAACGGCCAGAAGGAGAACCCGGCCGAGAAGCCGGGTGCTGCCGACGTGTTCCCCGGCCCGGGCGGCGTCATCTACGTGACGGCCAACTCGGCCTCCGGCTCGAAGTACTACGACATCAAGAAGCCGGACACCACCGGCACCGGCATCCGCGGCAACGGCCCGGACCCGCTGGACCCGGGCAAGTACTGGTACAACTCCGTGCAGAACCAGGAGCACGTGCGCAGCTACGTCAAGGTGCAGGTTCGCGGCGACAAGCTCGTTCTCGCGAACGTTCGCAGCGGCACCTGTGCGGCGCCGAACGCGGCCGTCGAGAAGGGCCTCTCCTGCGTCAACACCCCGGAGGGCCAGCCGGTCGGCTCGATCGTCGACAACGTGACAGTGCACCCGTTCCACGGTGACGGCCAGGCCATCCAGGTCAACGTGCCGAACCCGGCTCCGGGCGAGTTCGGCTGGACGATCGACGGCTACAACGGTCTGGTCGACCTGGGTACCGCGCAGGAGCGCAACGGCACCTACTTCCAGGCCAACGGCAAGATCAACCCGATCCTCGTGTCGGACAGCCGCCGCTCGCTCGCCCCGTGGTCGATCTCGGCCAACGTCGGCGACTTCTCCGACGCCGACAAGAAGTTCTCCGGCTCCTACCTCGGTTGGAACCCGTACGTGCTCGACGCCGGCGCGGGCGCCGAGGCCGGTGCCCCGGTCCTGTCGTCCCTCGACGACCAGGGCAAGGGCCTCTCGGTCTCCAGCGCGCTCGCCGCGGCCGCGCAGGGTCACCCGCGTGGTGGCGCCAAGCTCGGCGCTGACCTGGATCTGAAGATCCCGGACAGCATCGCGAAGGGCAGCTACCGCACCACCCTCACGATCACCGCACTGAGCAGCTGACCGGACTGTTCCATTCGGCGGGGTAGGCACCTTCGGGGCCTACCCCGCCACCGGTTGACCCACTACCAAGATCACCACGAGGACTTGAGATGCAACCGTCCGTAACTCGCTGGAAGACCACGACCGCCGCACGCCTCCGTACGACCGCACTGTCCCTGCTCGCCGTCGTCGCGGCCGTCGGTGTCGGCGCCGGTCCCGCCCTGGCGGCGGACGGTAACGTCGCCTGGACGGTCCGGACGGCCTCCAACGGCTACGGCGAGGCCCGGTCCAGCTACAGCTACAACGTCAACCCGGGCGGTGCCGTCGAGGACGCCATGGTCGTGGCCAACCGCGGCCCGGCGCCGCTGACCCTCTCCGTGTACGCGGCCGACGGCTTCACCACCGACGCCGGCCAGCTCGACCTGCTCACCGGGGACAAGAAGTCGATCGCGATCGGCGCCTGGGTGAAGCCGAACGCCGGCAGCGTCGTGATCCAGCCCGGAAAGACCGCCCAGGTCCCCTTCACTGTCAACGTTCCGGAGAACGCCACGCCCGGGGACTACGTCGGTGGCATCCTCACCACGCTGACCCAGGCCGACCAGGCTGAGGGGATCAACGTCGACCGGCGCCTCGGTATCCGGATCAAGTTGCGGGTGGGCGGCGAGCTGAAGCCGAACCTCGCGATCGAGAACCTCCACGTCACGTACGCCGGGCCGACCAACCCGTTCAGCAAGGGTGACGCCACCATCACCTACAAGGTCCACAACGTCGGCAACGCGGCCCTGTCCGGTAAGCAGGCGGTGACCGTCTCGGGCCCGTTCGGCCTGCTGCGGGTGCGGGCCGAGGATGTCGCCGCGCCGCCGGAGCTGCTTCCGGGTGAGAGCTGGGAGGTGACGGTGCCCGTACACGGGGTGGCTCCCGCCATCTCGCTGGCCGCGACCGCGACAGTGACACCCCTGCTCACCGACGCCTCGGGCTCCACCACCTCGCTCAAGCCGGTCCAGGTCACCGCGCACGGTTGGGCCCTGCCCTGGATGCTGGTGCTGGTGCTCGTCGTGCTGATCGCCGTGCTCGTCGGGGCGTACGTGTACCGACGCCGCAACCGGGCGCAGAGCAAGGCGCGCGAGGACGCCCGCGTACGCGACGCCGTGGAGCAGGCGCTTCGTGGCCCGGAGCCGCAGACCTCCTGATCGCGGCTCCGGTCAACTCGGCTGGCTTCGGCCGGCGGCGGTTCTCGCCCGCTGGGTCAAACCGATCGCGAACGCGATCACGGCGATCACCAGCACCGCCGCCGGCACGGATGCCCAGGTCGGGGCCGTACGCAGTACCACCGTGCCGAGCACGGCGCCGACCACCAGCCCCGCCAGCCGGCCGACACCACCCACGTCGGCGAACCGGTGCGGGTCGACGACGCGACGCCGGACCAACTCGGTCAGCGAGCCGGTCAGGTAGGTGGTCGACGCACCCCGTACGCCGGCGGCCACGGTGATCACGCTCTGGATGCCGCTCGACAGGGCCGCCATCGCCAGCAGCACGAGCCCGAAGCCGTACCCGGGACGTGCCGAGCAGGCAAACCATCCCGCTGCGAAGCCGAGGAGCAGCACCGCCTCGGCCGACGTCACCACCGCGGTGCGGCGGTTCCAACCCGGCGGGGTGTGGCGCAACGGCACCGTGGCAGCGGCCACGCCCACCGCGTACCCGCCGACCGCCACCACCGCCCCCGCGAGAGAGCGGGTGTCGGCCGTGGCGAGCGCGTGGCCGAAGTGCACCAGGTTGCCGGTGATGACGCTGGCGAAGTAGCCGTTGAGCTTGGTCAGACAGATCACGTCGAGGCAGCCTGAGGCCGTGGCGAGTGCCACCAGGAGCCAGGCCGTGGCCCGCGTCGACGGAGCGTGCACGATGCCCTCCGTCGGTCCCGCGGCCGGCGCGACGCGCCCGGTCCTTCGCGTCGAACGCACCCGCGCTCGCCCCGGCGCGGCACGCGGACATTCCCGTGCCCGCCCCGGCTACGCCCGGCCAGGCCCACCGAGCGGGGGCGTTCGCCCTTGTGGGTGAACGACGCTCAGCTCCGAACCACGCCTGTTGCCGAGCCGGCATGCTGCGACGGTGACGCCGGCACGGAGAGGGAATCCACATGGTTGACGGGGATGTGCCAGAGCGGATGCAGGCCGCCGCCTTCGACGAGTTCGGCGGGCCGGAGGTGATCACCCTGCGGAAGCTGCCGATCCCGCAGGTCGCCGACGACGAGGTGCTGATCAAGGTCTTGAGCGCCGGTGTCGGGGTGTGGGACGCGTACGAGCGCGAGGGTGTGCTGGTGCCGGAGGGCTCCGCGCTCCCGATCGTGCCCGGCTCCGACGGTGCCGGAACCGTTATCGCGGCCGGCAGCAAGGTGACCAGCCTGACGATCGGCGACCTGGTTTACGTCTCCGCCACCACTCGGCCCAAGGGCGGCTTCTACGCCGAGTACGCGTCGGTAAAGGCGGAGTACGCGGCGAAGGTGCCCGATGGTGTGCCCGCCGAGCACGCCGGCGCCATGCCCACCGATGCACTGACCGCGCTGGCCGGGCTCGACACCGTCAGCCTGTCGGCCGGCGCCTGGTTGCTGATCTTCGGTGCGAGCGGCGGTCAGGGCCACCTGGCCGTGCAGTTGGCGAAGCGGCAGGGGCTGAACGTGGTCGCCGTGGCATCCGGGGCGGATGGCGTCGCGCTGGTGACCCGGCTCGGCGCCGACGTGTCCCTCGACGGCCACGGCGACATGACCGACGTGCTGGCCCGGATCCGGGACGCGGCGCCGGGCGGGGTGAACGCCATCCTGGCGATGGCCGGCGGCGCGACGCTGGACCGGCTCACCGAGGCGCTGGCCGACGGCGGGGTGGTCGCGTTCGCCCACGGGGTGCGGCCGGAGCCGCAGGAGCGGTCGGGCGTCCTGGTCCGTGCGTACGACGGCGAATCGAGCCCTCGACAGTTGCAGCGCCTCAACGAACTCATCGAGGCCGGGCCGTTCGTGGTGCACGTCGCGGAGAAGTTCCCGCTGGGCAAGGTGCGGGACGCGCACCAGCGCCTACAGACGTCCTACTCCGGCAAGCTCCTGCTGACGGTCGCCTGAGACGTCAGGGCGTGCGCTGCTGCGGCACGCGTACCGAAGCCATGCCGGCCGCCGTCGCGGCCTGGATGCCCAGGTCGGTGTCCTCGAAGACCAGGCAGGACTCCGGGGGTACGCCGAGCTGCTCCGCCGCGAGCAGGAACGCCTCCGGGTCGGGCTTGGCCCGGGTGTAGTCGTCGGCGCAGACCAGCACGTCGAACCGGTCCAGCAGGCCGAGCGCGTCCAGGGAGGCGGTGACCGACGCGCGGGTGCTGCCGGAGACGACGGCGAACGGGACCCGCCGGTGCGCGTCGTGGATGTGCGCCAGCACCTCGGGCACGGCGGCGAGCTGCGGCAGCAACTCCTGGTAGTAGCTCTCCCGGCGCTCGACGACGGCCGCCACCGGCATGGCCAGACCCTGCTGCTCGTTCAGGGCGACGATGATGTCGGCGGTGGGCCGCCCACCCCAGGCGTAGAAGAGGTCCTCCGGGAAGTCGCAGCCCCACTCCTCAAGGGCCCGCTGCCAGGCCAGGTAGTGCAGCGGCATCGAGTCGACGATGGTGCCGTCGCAGTCGAACAGGTACGCGGCGAACGGCCCAGGAGGCAGAGGCAGACTCACCGGGGAAGGGTACAGCTCACTCGTTCGTGACGGCTCTCAGCTGGCTGAGCAGGTACGCGCGCTCCGGCTCGGTGCCGACCAGCGTCAACGCGCTGCGGTACGCGGCCGCGGCCTCGTCGTACCGGCCGAGCCGGCGCAGCAGGTCGGCCCGCGCCGCCGGGTAGGGGTGGTGGCCGCGCAGCCGAGGCTCGTCGGCCAACTCGTCGAGCAGCGCGAGCCCTGCCGCCGGCCCGTCCCGCATGGCGACCGCGGCGGCCCGGTTGAGCGCCACGATCGGTGAGGGCACCAGGCCGAGCAGCACGTCGTAGAGCGCCACCACCTGCGGCCAGTCGGTGCTGGCCACGTCGGCGGCCTCGTCGTGCAGCGCGGCGATGGCGGCCTGCACGCCGTACGGGCCGGGCGCTCGGCCGGTCAGCGCGAAAACCACAAGGCCGCGCCCCTCCTCGATCATGGGACGGTCCCAGCGTCCACGGTCCTGGTCGTCGAGAAGGATCATGGCGCCGTCCGGTCCGGTACGCGCGTCCCGTCGGGCGTGGACCAGCAGCATCAGGCCGAGCAGCCCGGCGACCTCCCGCTCGGCCGGCAGCAGTCGACGCAGGATCCGGCCCAGCCGGATGGCCTCCTCGGACAGGTCGATCCGTTGCAGGTCCGGGCCGGAGCTGGCCGCATACCCCTCGGTGAAGACCGAGTAGACGGCCTGGAGCACCGTGGGCAGACGACCGGGCAGTTCGTCGGGGCCGGGTACCCGGAACGGAATGCGTGCGTCGCGGATCTTGCGTTTGGCGCGGACGAGTCGTTGGGCCATGGTGGCGGGCGGCACCAGGAAGGCCCGCGCGACCTCGGTGGTCGTGAGGCCGGCCAGGAACCGCAGGGTGAGCGCGCCGCGATCCTGCGCGGCCAGCGCCGGGTGCGCACAGGTGAAGAAGAGCGCCAACCGGTCGTCGGGCAGGTCGCGGTCCGCGTCGGCGGGCGGCGCGTGATCGGCCCGCTCGGCCTCCGCCTGCAGTACGGCGAGCCGGGTCGCCAGCACCCGGTCCCGACGCAGCCGGTCCACGGCCCGACGCCGAGCCGTGGTGAGCAGCCAGGCGCCCGGCCGGCTCGGGACGCCGTCGGTCGGCCAGTGCGTCAGCGCCGCCTCGATGGCCTCGGAAGTCACCTCCTCGGCCAGGTCGAGGTCGCCGAAGCGGCGCACGAGCGAGGCGAGCAGTCGGCCGCGTTCCTCTCGGAACACCGCCTCCACCGACGACCCGACGGCTGCCCCCTCGCCCTGCATGGTCAGGCCTGCACGTCGAGCTCGAAGATCGGACGGACCTGAACCGATCCGGTGCCGATGGCTCCGGGGCTGCGGGCCGCCCAGTCCAGCGCGGCGTCGAGGTCCGGCACGTCGATGACGTCGTACCCGCCGAGCAGCTCGCGGGTCTCGGCGAACGGCCCGTCGGTGATCGTGCGCTCGCCGTCCGGGCCGACCTGCACCGTGGTGCAGGTGGTCAGGTCCTGCAAGGGATGCCCGGAGACCCAGACCCCGGCGTCCTTCATCTCCCGGTCGTAGCGGATCCAGTCCTCGAAGCTGCACCCGTTGTCGACGACCTCCCCGTCAACCATGGGGCTCATGAACAGCAGCATGTACTTCACGTTTCGGCTCCTCTCGGTGCGGCGTGTCGCCGTACAGCATGACGACGAACGCGGGCTGCTGTTCTCGACACCGCGCGTCAGGTTTTTCGTGGCCGGGCTGCACCGAGGGCGCGGTGGTGCTCAGGAGGGGCCCGGCTGTGCCGCCTCGGGTCGTTCGTCGCGTCGGTCCATCCGTCGCTCGAACCAGGTCACCCCGATCAGGAAGGCGGTCAGCACTGTGAGCGCCGCCAGCGGCGGCAGAGATCGGCCGATCGGCAGCAGGGCCAGCGGCAGCAGCGCGGCGACGACCTGCGTCGGATACACCGCGCCAACGGTCAGCCGGCGGAAGACCAACCTGCTGAGCAGGTAGAGGGCGGCACCGCCGTAGAGCGCGACCGCGGCCTCCCAGCCCAGCCGGCCGGGGTGCGCCGACTCCTCGGTGAGCTGGGCGATCACCTCCTCGATGCCGAGCGCGACGTAGATGGCGCCGATGATCAGCGGGGAGTGCCCGATGCCGTACGCGTCGCCGGCCACGCTGGCCCGGCGCTCACCCGGCACGTCGCTGACGGCCTTCCGCGCGGCGGGGGCCAGCCGGTCGAAGTAGAGCCACCACAGGCAGACCGTGCTGGTGAGGCCGAGCAGCGCGGCCAGCACGGCCGCACCGACCGGTGCCATCGTCCGTGGCCCTTCGCCGGCCGAGATCAACGACTCGCCCAGCGCGATGATGAGCACCAGGCCGAACCGCTCGGTGAAGTGGTCCACGCTGCCCAGTTGCCACGGCCGGAAGGTTGACGCGATCCGCGCGCCGCCGATGTCCACCAGCAACGCGGCGGTCCAGAGCGCCGTCTGGGCCGCGCCGCCGAGCAGCGCGCCGACGATCAACGGGAGCCACGCCAGCATCACCGGCACGCTGAAGAAGCGCAGCGTCGAGCGCAGTGCCGGATTCGTCGCGCTCACCCAGAACACGATCGCCAGCTGCACCGCCCGGCCGACCACGTAGGCCAGGGCGAGGGTGAGCGGCGCGTCGAGCAACCCCGGGCTCTGCTTCCACGCGTCCGGCAACACCAGCGCGGCCACGAAGATCGCCGCCATCGCGACCAGGGTGGCCGCGCGGACCAGGCCGACGTCCGGCCGGACCAGGTTCCCCACCCAGGTGTACGGGCCCCAGGAGTAGAGCAGCAGCAACAGCAGGAGTAACCCCTGGGCCAGGGTGAGCGCGCTCGGCGACCCCGCCATGAACGTGATGACCCGGGTGAGCGCGAAGACGAAGACCAGATCGAAGAAGATCTCGAACATCGTGGTCCGGTGCGTGACTCCCGCCGGCACCGGATGGATGTCGAAAATCCGCCTCATCCTCGCATTCTGCGCTATATCGCTGACGTCCGGATCCGCTGAGACCCGACGGTGTCCCAGCGGACCCGGCGTCACGCCGCCGACCGGACGCCCCGGCCTCAGGTCGAGGCGTCCGTCCGGCGCCGGCTCCGCTCAGCCCGTCGCCGCACCTGCTGGTACGCGCCGGTCAGCCCCATCGCCCGGCGTACCTCGAGCATCGTCTGGCGTACCTCCTGACGGGTCCGCTCCGTACCCTCGACGATCAGTCGGTCGACCAGGCCCCGGTCGGCTTCGATCTCGGCCCGGCGCTGCCGGATCGGCGCCAGGAACGCCTCCAGCGCGACGATCAGTCGTTCCTTGACCTCCACGTCACCCACCCGCCCGGCCCGGTACCGCCGGGCCAGGTCGGCCACCTCGTCGCGGTCCGGATTGAAGACCTCGTGGTACGCGAACACCGGGTTGCCTTCCACAGTGCCCGGCACGTCGGCCCGCACCCGGTTCGGGTCGGTGTACATGCCGAGCACCTTGCGACGCACCGTCGCCGCGTCGTCGGAGAGCGCGATCGAGTTGCCCCGGCTCTTGCTCATCTTGGCGGCGCCGTCGGTCCCCACCAGGCTCGGTGTGTCCGCCGGGATCAACTCGGGCACCGGGAAGACGGGGCCGTACAGGTGGTTGAACCGCCGGGCGATCTCCCTGGTCACCTCGACGTGTGCGGCGTTGTCCCGGCCGACCGGAACCACCTCCCCCTTGACGCAGAGGATGTCCGCGGCCTGGAGCACCGGATAACCCAGCAGCCCGTACGGCATCTCCTCCTTGCCGGCGTCGCGGGCCATGTCCTTGAGCGAGGGCACGCGTTCCAGCCGGGGCACGGTCACCAGGTTCTGGAGGAGGGTGTTGAGGTCGCCGACCTCGGGGATGGCCGACTGGAGGTAGAAGGTGGCCCGGTCCGGGTCGACGCCGGCGGCGAGGATGTCGGTCACCATCTCGCGGGCGTTGCCGGACACCTGGTCGATGTCCTCCCGGCGGTTGCGGGTGGTGAGCATGTGCAGGTCGGCGATGATGAAGAAGCTCTCGTAGCGCCGGTGCAGCCGTACCCGGTTGGCGATGCTGCCGACGTAGTGGCCGAGGTGCAGGCGGCCGGTGGGCCGGTCGCCGGTGAGCATTCGTGCGACGGACATGGTGGTGCCTCTCGTATCCGTTGGTGGGTCACGCGTGGGCGCGCGCCGAGCAGGGCTGGCTCAGCCCTGCTCGGTCAGCGGGATCGACTCAGCGAGTCGCCCGCCATCGCGCGCCGGCGCGAAACCGCAGACCACCGGCACGGAGGACGTTCAGAAGTTGCTCACGGCCATCGCCGGAGCTGGTCGGGATCTCGGGCACGGCACCGAAGAAGAGGCCGTCGACCAGGTCGACCGCCTCGGATGCGCAGGTGCCCGTCCGGACCACGGCCTCAGATTACCCGCGGGATGGCGCCGGGAGGGGGGAGGTAGCTGTCGGCGTAGTAGGCGCCGACGCGCTCCCGGTACTCCTGGTCGGCCGAGTCCGGATCGAATGGTGGCGCGTCCTTGATCTGCTGGCGGGTCCGGTCGACATAGACGACCCGTTCCTGGTGATCCACCCGGTCGACCGTTCCGGCCGGCAGCAACACCTTCTGGCCAAAGATCCACGGCCCGGTGTCCACCACCAGGTGCCCGGCGTCCGCCTCGTCGCTCGTCTCGTCGATGGTCCCGACGCGCCCGTCGCTCGCCTGCACCTGATAACCCACCAGGTCGACGGGTGTACCCGGGCCGGGGGCATCCGGGCCGTCGTGCCCACCCTCCTGACCCTCCGGAGGAGTGACCGAGGGGGTGGTCTGGGTATAGCCGCCGGCCAAGGCGGATGGATCACGCCAGGCCCAGGGGTTGAAGATCGAGGGTTGCATGGGGCGCCTCCAGGGGGACGGTCCGCAGCTGTCCTCCCTCGCAGTGCCCATCCGGCTGACGCCGGAAACAGCCTGCGCTCCGCGCGGCGGTGCTCCAGCCAGGTGTGGCAGGGCGTTCGCGTTCGCGACGCCGGCCCGCTGAACAGGTGCGCTGGCATACTCGACTGCCATGGTGCTGTCGCGAGGGTGGAGTCTCTTCCTGGTCGGGGTCGGCGTCTGGACCTGGGTGATCTGGCCGAGGTTCGCGGTGGCCATCTGGCAGGACCCGCGGTCCTGGGCGTCCGGCACGGTGGCCGACGGGGCCGCCACCAGCTTCCTGTGGGTGCACGCGCTGCTGATCGCCGCGTCCCTGGCAATCGGCACCACCGCTGGCGTCCTCGGCGTCCGGGCCTGGCTCGCCGCCCGCCGGCGGCAGCCGTCCTGATCGCCGCCGCTTCCGCGGACAAGGCCGATCGGCGCCCGGACCGCTGTGGGTCTGACCGAGCCCCCAATTGCTGCCCGGGCGGGTCTGACCGAGCCCCGGCTGCTGCCCGGGCGGGCCTGACCTGGGAAAACCGGTCGGAGGTGCGAATGTGACGCGCGCCGCTACCCGTGGATTTGACGATCAAACCCGCAGACGCGTAACTTTCTCTCTGCCAGCGCGGAACGGGGCAAACGGGACGAAGGTCCTAGAGCACCGGAACGGGATGGCAACCGGGTCAACCAGGGGTTCGCTCCTGGGAGACGCGGTCCGGGCGGGGCTTGCCGGATCGGCCGCGAGGCGGATTTGGTGCGGCGAAGCCGACCGGGTAAGGTTCACGACCGGCAGGGAACCGGGCGAGACTGCGGGAAACCGCAGCGGCCGGCCTGCCGAATCCGACGACCTGACGCAGCGGTTCGCTGCTGCGTGAGTGCGCCGGCGCTGACCCGTACGAAGCATGACAGACCGGGACACACGGTTTGACACGGCGAAGACGGTGAGGTAACGTAGTAAAAGTGCCCGGCGCGAGAGCGACGGGGACGCGGTACGAAAAGCCCCGGTTGGGGTTCCACTGAGTGTGGGGCTTCTGGTCGGTGTGTGGTTGTTCTTTGAGAACTCAACAGGGTGCTTGTAAAGCCAGTGCCA